>NZ_JAVFHM010000127.1:0-59462 GCF_041954005.1 Priestia sp. BR_2
ACCGTGCGGACGCTGCATTTGATACCGTCAAGATCGAGAGCTTGCTCGAACAGGTGAAAAACACGATCCACGACTCCCCTGAACGAACGAAATCCGCTATGAACAATTTTATATACACCGTAGGGGTTTCTTATTTGCCAAGCCATGATAAGGCGGTAGAAATCGCGAAGGCCGTCGGACCAGTCGAAATCAAAAGGGACAAGAAGAAGAGCAGCATCCTGCTGGCTTCCGACAATATTCAAAAAGAGATCGAGAGAGGGAAGATCGGATTTAAACGCAAATATGTAAGGTGTTAAAGAACATCTGCAATAGGAAGAATCGAGCTCAATCGAATAGGGACAAAATATAAGCATGCATAAGTCGCGGGAAACGCGGCTTTTTTTTGTTTATGGTATCGGCAAGGTTAGCGGCAAGTTATCAACGAATCCTGATCGCCCCATTACTTACTATAATTACCAAGATAATCTATACATCATATTTAATTTGTTAATTTTTATGTAACCGCTGTCATCCTATAATTTGTTTAGAAAGGAGGTAAAAGTAAAAAAAGAGAATCGTCGACATTCGGTTGTACAGAGCCAACACAAAAGAGGAGGTAGATTATGATTAAGTTTAGTAAAAAGGTAATGACGCTGGTGCTGGCAGCTTCCATGAGTTTTGGTTTGTTTGCAACAACCTCAAACGCAGCGACGGACTACTGGCAGAATTGGACCGATGGCGGCGGCACGGTCAATGCCGTTAACGGCTCCGGAGGCAATTACAGCGTAACGTGGCAAAATACCGGGAATTTCGTTGTCGGCAAAGGCTGGAATACCGGATCGCCGAACCGGACGATTAACTACAATGCCGGCGTCTGGGCGCCTTCCGGCAACGGGTATTTGACGCTCTACGGCTGGACGAGAAACTCGCTGATCGAATATTACGTCGTTGACAGCTGGGGTACTTACCGGCCTACCGGAACGCATAAAGGCACCGTGACCAGCGATGGGGGCACCTATGACATCTATACAACGATGCGATACAACGCGCCCTCGATTGACGGCACACAAACATTTGCCCAGTATTGGAGCGTTCGGCAATCGAAGAGAGCTACAGGCGTAAACTCCAGCATCACGTTCAGCAACCACGTGAACGCATGGGCAAGCAAAGGAATGAATCTGGGAAGCAGCTGGTCTTACCAGGTGTTAGCGACAGAGGGCTATCAAAGCAGCGGGAGCTCCAACGTAACGGTGTGGTAACTTCCTGACCATCAATCATAAGTAAGCCGTCATCCTAACCAAACCGTTATCCGGATGCGTTGGCAGGCCGTTCTCTGTCTGAGCAGCGGCCTACGACGTTGCCGGAAGCGAGTTGCAGACCGGGGCATGACTTTATCGGCTCTTCTATCAGCTTAAAGGAGATCTATCCATGAGAAAGCTATGCTTGTTTCTTTTCATAGCAGCAATGCTTGTGATCGGCGCTTGTTCGCAGGATAAACCTGATAATAAGGAAGATCTTGTGTTCGTAGAAGGGGGGCCTATTAAGAACGACAAGTCCAACTACGCTGGACAAAGCGTGTCGTTATCGAGCTTTTATATCGGCAAATATGAGGTCACTCAAAAAGAGTGGGAAGAAGTCATGGGGAGCAATCCCTCGGAATTCGTAGGGGATCACTTGCCGGTTGAAATGGTGAGTTGGTATGACGTTGTGGAGTACTGCAATCGAAGAAGCATACAGGAAGGATTCGAACCGTATTACAACATCCACAAGGATGAAAAAGACGCAAATAATAAGAATGATAATGATCATATCAAATGGACCGTCACGATCAATGAGGGAGCTGACGGCTACCGGTTGCCTACTGAAGCGGAGTGGGAATATGCTGCAAGCGGTGGCCAGGCTAGCAAGGGTTACGCATACAGCGGAAGCCATAATGCCGACGAGGTTGCATGGTATTGGAGAAACGCCGGAGATCAATACTTAACCGGAGATTGGAACTGGCCCGTCATCGAGAACAACCATAATCAAACCAAACCGATCGGCACCCAGAAGCCCAACGAGTTAGGCATATACGATATGTCAGGCAACGTTAGGGAGTGGTGCTGGGACTGGTACGGCGACTCGAACAGCCAGAGCGGCATCTTTCGGGTGGTGAAGGGCGGCGGCTGGATCGGCGACGTCAGCAACAACGAGATCTCGTTCCGAGGCAAATTCGATGCCAATGGCTTTGGCCCGGATCAAGGGTTTCGGGTCGTTCGCGGAGCGTAGTCAAGGAGCCAGCCGTTCCGATTTTATTCGTATTGATTCTTTACTCCCCATTCGCATAACCCTTCCAAAACGGGTAATAGCGTTACCGCTTTATCCGTGAGGCTATACTCGACTTTAGGGGGGACTTGAGGGTATTCTTTCCGTTTCACGAGTCCGTCCGCCTCCAATTCCTTAAGCTGCGAACTCAATGTTTTGTAAGTAATGGCGCCGATCTGTCTCTTCAGATCATTGAAGCGGACCGTTTGGTTTTCTGCAAGAAGGTAGATAATGACCATTTTCCATTTGCCGCCGATCACGGACACCGTATAACCAAAAGGCGTATCTTGAATATTCTTAACTTTACCTTTAAATTCAGCCATGCTCATATTTACACTATCCTTTCGGGTAGTACCTTTCAAATAAGTGCGTACTACTTTTTTATTTGTGCTCAGTCTATACTAACCTTACTTTGAAGTAAAGGAGACGACAGCATGACTAAAAAAACGAAAACGATACGCCTGTTAATGCCGCAATGGCAAGGGGGGAACAACCCCAACTACTCTTTTGGAGCCGAACTGCTTGCTTGGCTGGCTCCGGATAATGATCAACCCCTTATCCATGTTCCCGTCCAAACCTATGATGGAACGCCTCTTGAAAACGAGAACGGTATGAATGGCAGAACACAGCTGCTCGAACAGTTAAAGGCGGCTCATCATCTTATCCATGCACATAAGCCGGATCGCATTGTCATGTTTGGCGGCGACTGCTTGGTCGAACAAGCTCCTTTTGCCTATTTGAACGAACGATACGACGGGGAGTTAGGTTTAATCTGGATCGATGCTCACAGTGATTTGGTGAGGTATGTAGGCTATGACAACGGGCATACGGTACCGCTTGGGAATCTGTTGGGAGAAGGGGATGAGGAGTTTGCCAAACATGTGAACATCCCTCTAAAACCCGAAAACGTCTTTATTGCAGGATTAGCAACGCCTACCGAACAAGAAGCCAAGGTGATCTCGGAAGGATTCCAAAAGCTAGGCATCGGTTTTGCGGAGCAGGACACGGACATGATTCAGAGGCTGGGCATTCGTACTGCTGGCACCGAGGAGTTGAAGAACAGTACTTCGCCTATTAAAGCGTGGATTAAAGAACGCGGCATTAAGCACCTGGCGATTCACCTCGATCTGGACGTGCTTGATCCCAAGGCATTCCGGTCTTTGCTGTTCGCGAACCCTGAAGAACCCTTTAATTTATCTCCCCAGGGAACCATGCAATTGCCCCAACTGCTTCATCTGCTGAAGGAACTGTCTGAAGAGACCGATGTCGTGGGTTTAGGGATCACGGAGCATATGCCATGGGATTCTATCTATTTGAAGAAACTGCTGGGCGAGATGCCTATTTTAAATAACTAAAAGCCATAAACCGTTTTATCATAGATGGATCATACGGGACAGAAGTCGCCATGATCAAAAAGGAGGCTTCCTGCGAAACTTAATAGGAAACCTCCTGAACCGACATTCAAACCCAATCGCCGAAAATCGTGCGGGCCTTGTTCCAATCGACGCCCAAGCTGCCTTGCCAGCCTGCCCAAGGCATCTCCATGTCGGAACGGCCCTTGGTGTTGTCCAGTTCAAACTCGGCATGGATGATGGTTGCCATGTCCGTCCAGCGGTCCGGAGAGAGCTCCAGGATGCGGTTGGGTAGCACGCCCACCCTGGCTAGCGCCTGGAGCATGCCACGGCGAATGCCCGCGTGACCCTTCAAGATTTTTTCGCCGGTTAACCGCTTCTCATACTGCCCTGGCGTTTCGCCAGCCTCGGCCCGGTCCAAGCTCTGCAGCAGCTGTCTAAAGGCGAGCTTGTCAATGTCGGTTGCTTCAACGGGCTCTTGCTCCAGCAGTTCGACCAACTCGGCCATATCCACGTATGCGCCGAAGCTTGATCCGCTGTAATTGTTGCCCAAATGCATCGCGTAACGTATGTAAGACAGATTGTCCCAGCCTTCATGGCTGTGGCTGAAGCCACAGACCTTGCAAGCCCGAAGCCATTCGGGTTCCTCGTAAGCGTGGGGGCGTGCATGAATCATGGCGTGATAACTGGCCAGCATGGATATGCCTCGGGGCCAGCTTCCACCCACCCCAGCAACAAAGGCCTTGCCTATGCTGGACCAGGTCAAGCGCACGTTCGAACGCAGCTCGATCAGTCGGCCTATGATTTCGTCATGCCGAATATACTGCAGATCGTTTACGACCCATCCGCTGGCCTCCAGCAGCTCCTGCTCTGCCGCAGTAAGCGTTTCTGTATTATATACGCTTACCTCACGCTCCCGGTCATAGTTGTAATTGGTATGGTGATACAGCTTTTTCAACATGCGCATTTGTTTGTTGTCCATGGATTGCTCCTTTCATTCGACGCGGGTTGCATCCGTTCTTCCGGTAACGACGGGTTGTCATCATTCCATTATAAACGGAACAAGCAGCGTAGGACATGCGCTTAAAGGACCAAGCAGGAATTGAGCGAGAGATGAGCGATCCAATGAGCTTCATAATGCCTTGAAGGTCCTGGGCTTCACGCGAGTATAACTCGTGGTGTTGTGCATCCTATTTTCATGAATGAACCAAGCCGGGGAATGACAATATAAGATGGTAGTATACATCTCTGTTTCCAAAGGAGGATATCTGTCATGGCTCACCAGAAGAGAAGGAAAGAAGCTGCCTGGAAGTCGCGTAAGCAAGAACAGCATCCCCATGGTAAAATCAAATCGCTCAAGGAACTGTCCAGCGAATAGGTTGGAGAGCATACTACTTGGAAATCAAAAGACTGCCCGGTGAAAGGTACCGGCAGTCTTTTTTATCCTCAACACTCCTTTCCGCGACGTTTGTTTGTTATTCTAATCATGGTGGCACTAGTAGGTCTAAATGAGATATGACATAAGGTAATGGTGATCTCGTAAAAAAGCGACTTGACACTGGAGTTTACTCCAATGTTATTTTGAATGCATGAAACCATTATATTCAATACAAGAAGTTTCGCAGATCCTTGGAATTCCCAAGGATACACTTCGCTACTATGACCGAATTGGAATCGTATCGCCGGCCCGGGAAGACAATCGGTACCGCAGGTATTCGAGGAGTGACCTCATGGATTTAATGAATATTCAAATCCTGCAGTTTGCTGACTTGTCGCTTAACGAAATCAAGGGGAAGTTTGGATTCCACAGAATGGAGGAGGTTGACCCAGCAGAATGCCTGAAGGTAGCTTCGTTCCTTGATGCCAAGAATGCGGAAACGCGCGAGAAGATTGCTCGTCTGGAAAAGGTCAGTCAATTGCTTGAGCTAGCAGCCGAAACGCTAAGGGACCTTAATCATGAAAGCGACCAGCGGCTGGCAGCGTTCGTTCGCGAGATATACCAAACGATTCGCAGGAAGGAGAATGGAATATCCGAGGAGGGATGTTTTGGACATGAAGATTAAGAATCCATATTATTTAATTGCCGGTATCCTTGCCGTACTATTTGCCATTACGCATGCTTGGAACGGGCAATCCGCTGTACTGCCGACACTTCGCGCGAGCGAGATCGCCTTGGATTCAGAGATCATATTCACGTATGTCTGGCATATCATCACGGCGGAGAATCTGGTCTAGCGCTAGCGAAAGATAACCATATCGAGAGAGGTCATTGGATTTTGTTGAAAATGATTCCAGTATTCTTTCATAAAATCAATCATTGCACAGCAGCCGGCCCAAAGGCCGGCTGTAGTTATTAGCCATAGGGTGCAGTTGTAATAACCCCGAGCATATCGATCCATGTTCGATCAAGTGATGTTACCATCAGCCCAAAATGTGGTTTGATGTTTTGGCCCGCCGAATAATGCGAAGCGTTTTGTTTCAAAATAGCATAACCTATAAAATTTTTTTCATTATGATGCCTAATGAATGAAACGAGACATTACTTGACAACGTAATAACGACAGGGAGCAGCGGTGCAATCAAAATTCAAGAGCTGAAACGTGGAGCTTGAAGCAACAAATGGGTCCTGAACATTCTAACATAAGAGAGGGGAAGTACCGTTGGAATCACTTTGGTTGGAGTATGCCTGGGCATTACTGATTCTTATCGGTTTGGAAGGTTTATTATCGGCGGATAATGCCCTTGTGCTGGCGGTTATCGCGAAGCACTTACCGGAGGAACAAAAGAAGAAAGCCATCAATTACGGAATCATCATGGCCTTTGTATTTCGCTTCGCCGCCCTGTTTGCGATATCGTTTATCGCGAACGTCTGGCAAATACAGGCGATTGGGGCGGCTTATCTCCTATACCTCGGATTAAAGCACATCATCAAAGCCCGTTTTGGCAAGGAAAACAAAAATATTCGCGAGGACATAAAGAAAGATGCCGCGGGAAAAGGCTTTTGGCCGACCGTTGGAAAGATTGCGGTTGCGGATCTCGCGTTTGCGATTGATTCCATTCTTGCTGCTGTGGCTCTGGCACTGGGGCTCCCGGATTCGCCGCTACCGGATTTCGGCGGGATGGACGGAGGACAATTCCTGGTTGTCGTGCTTGGCGGGATCGCAGGGCTTGTCCTGATCAAATTCGCGGCCACATGGTTTGTGAAGCTGCTTGCTCAACGGCCGGCACTGGAGACCACGGCATATGCCATCGTGGCATGGGTCGGCGTCAAGCTCGCTGTGATCACCCTGGCCCATGAAGATATTGGCGTATTGGCTCATCATTTCCCGCACAGCACAGGCTGGACCATCGTTTTCTACGGGGTCTTGGTCGCCATCGCCCTTCTCGGTTGGTTTGCCCCCTCGAATAAAAGGCACACTCAACCTGATCCGCTTTAGGTTGACCTAAGTAAACGAGGCAGTGGAATCGAATTCCACTGCCTTGTTTTATACTTTTTCGTTCATAAAAATCCCGAGCCCGATGGATTGACATGACACCAAATGGTGACCTATAATCAAAATGTCACTAAATGGTGTCCGATTATCAAAAATATAGAATATGTAGAAATTCAGCACCGAGGAGCAGCTTATCAATGATAGGGTTACACTTTGATCAGACGGACATAACTCCATTTCATGGACGCGTGGCAGGATACGGGGCTTTAAATTTGCCGTTTATTTGCTGCTTCGATTCGCAAGGATATGCCCCGCGAACGCTCGTCCGCAGGGCCGCACTCTATAGGGATGGAAAATGAACGGCTGTCCCTCGGCAGTAATATGGAGGAGAGGGTGTTGTGAACGAGAACTACCAGTCTCGCGATGTGTTTAACGCCATTGCAGACCCGACCAGGCGCCAGCTGATCCATCTGTTGGCGGAAGCCGATGAGCTGCCGCTGCATGAGTTAACGGCACAGTTTCCCATGGGCCGTACTGCAGTGTCCAAGCATTTAACAATACTTAAGGAAGCCGATCTGGTACATGACCGAAAAGTCGGCAGAGAAACGCGTTTCAGGCTTAACGCTTCGCCACTCCGAGAAGTTCAAGATTGGGTGGCTTTTTACAACAAGTACTGGAATGCCAACATGCTGCGTTTAAGCCAGCTATTAGAGGAGGAAGATGAATGAGCTTATCATTGTCTATGGATTTTCCGTTCAAGACATCGATCGAGAAGCTGTGGTTAGCCATCACCGATTCAAACCAGCTTGCCAAGTGGATTACGGAAAATGATTTTAAACCCGTCGTAGGGCACCGATTTCAGTTTCGCCATGAGCCATCAGAATGGTGGGATGGGATTGTTGAAGGCGAAGTGCTTATCGTGGATGAGCCTAATCTTCTATCCTATACCTGGGCCACCGGTGAGGAAAGACATACGGTTACCTTGACGCTGCAGGATTTAGGAGGCGGAAAGGTTAACCTCCATCTCGAACAAATCGGATTTTCCAACGTTCATGGGCTCGAGGGGGCTAAGCATGGATGGAGTGCATGGGTCGCCAAGCTTGAAAAGGCATTGGCAGATTAACCGTATCCATATTAACGTTCCGCACCCAAGCGCTAAATGAATAGAGGACGTTGATTGAACCTGCCGGCCCGCATCGATATAACCGGCTGCATGCTGCTTGCAGCCGGTTTAAGCCTTGGACGATTCATTTGAAAAATTGCTTAAATCACCCATATCGGAAGGATGTTATGCATGAGCGAAACAAATCAGGAGTATATCGTGCTCACGGGTGCGAGGGAAAACAATCTTAAGAACGTATCCCTGCGCATTCCCAAGCGGAAGATCACGATCTTCACGGGTGTATCCGGATCCGGCAAATCGTCGATTGTCTTCGATACGATCGCCGCAGAATCCACGCGACTGCTGAATGAGAACTTCAGCATGTTCGTTCGTACGTTCCTGCCCCGCGTTCCCCAGCCGGATACGGACGCAATCGAGAATCTGAGCATGGCCGTTATCGTGGATCAGAAGCGGCTTGGCGGCGGTTCCCATTCCACGATGGGCACCATTACCGATATTTCTCCCATTCTCCGTCTTTTATTCTCCCGAGTGGGTCAGCCCCATATCGGACCCGCGCATTTATTCTCCTTCAACGATCCGCAAGGCATGTGCCCGGAGTGCAACGGAATCGGTCGCAAACTTGGCGTCGACATGAGCAAGGCGGTGGACATGACCAAGTCGCTGAATGAAGGCGCTCTGATGCTGCCGGACTATTCGGTGAACGGCTGGGAGTGGAACATGATACTGCAATCGGGCGATTTTGATCCGGACAAAAAGCTGAGCGATTATTCCGTTGAGGAATTGGAGCATCTCCTGTATGCCAAGGCAAGAAAAGTAAAGATGGATTTCGCCGGTAAGGCAACGAACATTACGGTGGAAGGCGTCATTGAGAAGTTCACCAACAAATACATCAAGCAGGATGTGAAAACGAAGTCCGAACGCACGCAGAAAGCCGTGATGCCATTTATCACGGAGGGTCCGTGCCCCAGCTGCCGCGGCGCAAGACTCAGCCAAGCGACGCTGAGCTGCAAAATCAATGGACTCCACATTGCGGAGATGTCCGCCATGGAAGTGGGCCAGCTGATCCGCGTTATACGCGAGATCGATGATCCGATCGCCGCACCGATCATCAAATCGTTAACGGAGCGTCTGCAGCATCTGGTGGATATCGGCTTGGATTACTTGACGCTGGACCGCGAGACGGATACCTTGTCGGGCGGCGAGTCGCAGCGCGTCAAAATGGTCAAGCATCTGAGCGGCAGCCTCGTGGACGTCACTTACATCTTCGATGAGCCCAGCGTTGGCTTGCATCCCCGCGATGTACACAGGTTAAATGAACTGCTTCAGAAGCTGCGCGACAAGGGCAACACCGTTATTGTCGTTGAGCATGATCCCGATGTGATCAAGGTGGCGGACCATATCGTCGACGTTGGGCCGTACGCCGGCAGCCGCGGCGGTACCATCGTATATGAGGGAAGCTACTCCGGACTTCTGGAGTCTGCTACTTTAACAGGGACCCATATGAAGCGGCCGCTCCAGCTGAAGCACGACTGCAGGCAGCCATCCGGCAAGCTGTCCATCAAGGAGGCCACGCTGCACAATCTAATGAACGTGAGCGTCGATATTCCGACCGGAGTGCTGACCGTTGTTACGGGTGTCGCCGGCTCGGGCAAAAGCACCCTGATCAACGAAGTATTTCTCAGCCAGCATCCGGATGCAATCGTCATCGATCAATCGGCGGTAGGCGTATCCACGCGCTCGAATCCAGCCACGTACACGGGCATAATGGATGATGTTCGTAAAGCATTTGCTTCGGCGAACAAGGTGAACCAGGGTTTGTTCAGCTTCAACTCGAAGGGAGCCTGCGAGAACTGCCAAGGGCTTGGCGTATTGTATACGGACCTTTCCTTCCTCGACAGCGTAAAGCTGCCATGCGATGTGTGCGGGGGGAGACGCTTCAAGGATGAGGTACTCGAGTACAAACTGAACGGCAAGTCGATTGCCGAAGTGCTGGAGATGACGGTGGAGCAGGCACTGGACTTTTTTGAACTCAAAGAGGTTGTTCGCAAGCTTCAGGCCATGAGCGATGTGGGATTGAACTATATTACGCTCGGCCAGCCGCTCAGCACGCTCTCGGGCGGGGAGTGCCAGCGCATCAAGCTGGCAAGCGAGCTGCATAAGAAAGGCAGCATCTACGTGATGGACGAGCCGACCACCGGTCTGCATATGTCGGATATCGGCCACCTGCTGGAGATCATGAACCGTCTTGTGGACGCAGGCAATACGGTAATTGTCATCGAGCATAACCTCGAAGTGATCAGCCAAGCGGACTGGATCATCGACATGGGGCCGGACGGAGGCAGCAAGGGCGGGCAAGTGGTGTTCGAGGGTACGCCGGCGCAGATCACTCAGGCGGAGCTGTCGATTACGGGAAGATACTTGATGTAACGAGGGGTGAGATCATGGGTTTTATTAAAGATTTTCTGTCCATAATCCAAAAGCGGGAATTGATATTTATAGAGAGCAGCAAAGAATCGGAAGACGTGTACACTTTTTCGTTCGAAAAAGGACCAGATTTAACATGGAAAGCAGGGCAATACGGTTTATTCAGCATTACGCATAAAACCATGAAGAATGCTACAAAGCCATTCAGCATCAGTTCTGTTCCCACAGAGAACGTTGTTAACATAACAACGCGCATCGGGGATAACCCAAGCGAATTCAAAAAGGCGCTGCTGGAATTAAAACCAGGCATGCATATGAAAATGAGCGGTCCTGTAGGGTCCTTTCATTTGGTTCCTGAGAGCCCCTCGCTCCTGATCGCGGCCGGGATCGGAATGACGCCTTTTCGGTCCATCTTAAAGCAGACGGCAGCCGGGAAAGGTGAGTTGAAACCCATACACCTTCTCTATTTAAATAGCAAGAAGTCCTATCTGTATAAAGATGAACTTGATGCAATCGCCAGCCATCCTTCGATCCAGGTATCTTATCTTGATTCAAGAAATGATTTAGATCAGGAAATCGATAAGTTCATCGCCCGGCATAAGGATCATGGCAAGTATTTGGTCGCTGGGCCGAAATCCATGGTGGAGTCGGTTACTGCGTACTTGCAAAGTAAGGGTGTATCCATGCGGAATATCAAAAAGGATGCTTTTTTTGGATATTAGCAATTGAATGTACTAATCGTAGAGAGCGGAATCCATGCATAGCAAAGAAATCGTGGATAGAGAATAGCTTAAGCATGAACGCTGCATAAGCTGGCGTCTTAGAAGGAGGAAACAACATGGAGGTTTTTGCAGATTTTTTAGCGAAAATCGAAAACCCGCAGCATCGGGCGAGAACCGAAGAGGTTTTGGGGTGGGTCGCTGAGAAATTTCCGAATCTGATACCGAAAATGGCGTGGAATCAGCCAATGTTCACCGACCACGGCACATTTATCATTGGCTTTAGCGTAGCCAAACCTCACTTGGCGGTTGCCCCTGAAAAGGCAGGGATACATCAGTTTTCGGATGAAATCGTCAAGGCCGGCTATGATCACACCAAGGAGCTAGTCCGCATTCGGTGGGATCGTCCGGTTGATTTCTCATTGCTGGAGAGAATGATCGAGTTTAATATGCTGGATAAGGCAAACTGTACGACGTTTTGGCGATGAGAAAAAAGCACCTAGGCCGTAGAAACAGAAGACGAAACTTTACTGCGCACAAATAGTTGCGCTGCAATGCCATAGCAAAACTATACTTTGGTTGAGAGGAGGGAACCACATGGATTGGCTTATGAGGATGAATCGGGCATTAGATTACATCGAGATGAATTTATCCGATGAAATTGAGTTGGTTGAAGTGGCTCGTAAAGCTTGCTGTTCGTCACATCAGTTTCAGAGAATGTTCTCGTTCATAACGAATGTGACACTTGCGGAATATATTCGGCGAAGACGTCTCACCCTTGCGGCTTTTGAATTGCAGAATAGCGACGCCAAAGTCATTGATATTGCCCTGAAATACGGTTATGAATCACCGGTTTCTTTTGCGCGGGCTTTTCAAATGCTGCATGGTGTCAATCCAGCAATAGCTCGTCAAGAAGGGACCGCTCTAAAGGCCTATCCTCGGATTTCCTTCCTCATTTCAATCAAAGGGGCAGAGGCTATGAATTATCGTATTGAAACGAAGGAAGCCTTACAGATCTTTGGAATCGAAAGAGTGTTTCCAATAAACGGAGATGGCGAATCGGTGGCTTCGCCCGCAGAGTTCTGGAAGGAAAGCCATGCTAATGGCGAGGTTGAAAGACTTGCTGTCCATGCAGGCGATTTGCCTTCTTTTTTAAACAAGGATTTATATAAAGTACATGCGGTTTGCAGTTACAGAAAAACGGAAAATGACTCTTTTCCGTACATGTTGTGCGCTTTTAAAAGTGACTCCAGTAATACAAACGGATACACGAACATAACGATACCCGCGCATACTTGGGCTGTTTTTTCGTCGGATCCATTCACATGGGACTGCTTTGATGAGATCATCGAGACGTTATATCGACGATTCTTCTCAGAGTGGCTTCCTACGGCGGGATATGAACAAGTCGATGGAATGGAATTTGAAATCTACGGCGGCAGAGACGGTCTTAATTACGTTGAACTATGGTTCGCCGTAAGGAAGATAGCTTTAATTTAATTTCTAAGCTGTCATTAAGGAAATAATGGATCGAGAAGAGACAACATATTATGACTCAAAAAAGTCGCGTAATACGCGGCTTTTTAGATTCAAGAACAATAAAGCTATCATTTCATGGCGGCCAGTCTTTGTGATTGATCGCCTTTGCCATGTTGATAGGACAGGTGCAATTTGCATGGCTCTTTATAGCTATTCTTAATATTCGAACACCTTCATACAATTTATGGACGAGCGATCCCATGAACGAGCGCCGGAGGTGAGCGAATATGAAACTGGAGCAACTACAAGTAAGTGGTATGACATGCGCGGCTTGCGCAACCCGAATCGAAAAAGCGCTTCGCAAAGAGAAGGGGGTTCAAGCTGTTCATGTCAGTTTGGCTTTGTCTCGGGCTACCGTTCACTACGAACCGAGGGAAATTGGAATGCAGGCGATCACCGCCAAAATTGCTAAGCTCGGCTATAAGGCAACGGGCAAGCTCTCGCATCCCCAAGCAGGAATAGAAGCCGAAACTCGCGCCTATCGCACCCGGTTCGCGATCGCTGCGTGTTTGTCCATTCCGCTTTTGTGGGCGATGCTGGCCCATATGTTCGTGTGGTTTCAACCATGGACGCCGAATTTATTCATGGAGCCCATGTTTCAATTCCTGATTGCGACGTTTCTTCAGTTTGGCGTGGGCTATCCATTTTATTACGGCGCTTATCAAGCCTTCATCCATCGCAGCGCAAACATGGATACCTTGGTTGCCATCAGCACGTCCGTTGCTTACTTCTACAGCCACTACGCGATGTTTCATGCCGCACACGATACCTCTCACCCCACCCTGTATTTCGATACGATTGCCATGATTATGACCGTGGTTTTGTTAGGCAAGTGGCTGGAGACCATTGCCAAGGGAAAAGCGCTGAAACAACTGAGTGCCTTATATTCGCTTCAGGTGAAGCTGGTGCGGGTGTTGCGACAGCATGGCGAAGAATGGATTACGGCAGATCAGGCACAAACAGGGGACCGCATTGTGGTGAAGAGCGGAGAATGGATATCCGTTGACGGTGTGGTTCATTCGGGAACGGCGGATGCGGATGAATCGATGATGACAGGCGAAAGCACGGCGGTGACCAAATGCAGCGGAGACCGCGTATATGCCGGAACCCGTTGTTTGGTCGGGAGTCTGCATATCATGGTCGATAAGAAGCATAAGGAGACCCGACTTTCCCAGATGATTGCACTGATCGAAGCCGCGCAGCAGAGCAAACCGGCCATTCAAAGAACGGTTGACCGCATTGCGGCGGTTTTTGTACCGGTTATGCTGGGCTGTGCGGCGGTAACATTTGCAGGATGGCTATTGTTTTCCCATGGCCCTGATCTCTCTGAAACCGCGATGCGTCACGCGTTATCTGTTTTACTGGTCGCTTGCCCCTGTGCGCTTGGACTGGCAACCCCGATTTCCATCCTGATTGCAACCGGATCATCTGCCCAAAAGGGCATTTTGTTCAAAGAGGCGCGCTCCCTGGAAAGGCTGCGGCAAATCGATGTCGTATTGCTGGATAAGACGGGAACGCTGACCGAAGGCTTGCCGCAGCTTGTTGCCATCCAAGCGGCTGGACAACGTGACGCAGACGTACTTCGCCTGACCTCGGCTCTAGCTTCTCTGTCCATGCATCCACTGGCGCAAGCCATTGTGAAAGCGGCGAAAGACCAACAGGTCCCCATTCCGGAAGCAGCCTCGTTCCACGAACGGCCGGGAAAGGGAATGGAAGGCGATGTGGAAGGAAACAACGTATGCGTGGGGAACCGGAAATGGCTGGAGGAAATGGGCATACGCTTTTCGGAGGATAACAGGTTTGGATTTCATCAGGAAGCGGCCTCCGGTCATATAAGACTTTATATAGCCGTGAACGGGACGTGTATCGGTACGTTTGATATGGCTGACAAACTCAGGCGGGATGCGCGAGGCGTCGTACAAGAGCTGAAGCAAAAAGCCGAAGTGTGGATGGTAACTGGCGATGAGGAGCGAACGGCGCTGACCGTGGCTGCCGCGACAGGCATTGAGCTGGTACGCGCCGGCATGCTTCCTGAACAGAAGCTTGCGTTCATACGCGAGCTTCAGCAGCAAGGTCGTTCCGTGGCCATGGTCGGCGACGGCATTAATGATGCGGCTGCGCTGGCCGCCGCCGATGTCGGCATCGCCATGGGCGGTGGAACGGATGCAGCCAAACAGGCAGGAGACGTCGTCCTGATCGGAAGCAGGCTATCCCGAATTCCGGAAGCCTACACCTGGAGTCGTTATACGATGCGGAATGTTCATCAGAATCTACTCTTTGCACTATTATATAACGTCCTGACCGTACCTTTGGCTGCATTCGGTTATTTGGACCCGCGCATTGCATGTATTGGAATGGCGGCAAGCTCGCTGCTGGTTGTCGGCAACTCGCTGCGGCTCCAGCTGTGGGGAAAACGGGGGGCGAGAGCATGGCCTTGACCGGAAGCGGATTACCGTTAGTGGCATTGGCGGGATTAATGGGTGCGCCGCATTGTCTGGTCATGTGCGGGGGAATCGTTTCTTCTCTGGCACTTGGAAACCAAGGCTCTCCGCTGAAATCCGTATTGGCTTACAATGCGGGCAGAGTTATCACCTATACGGCCATTGGCGGTTTTATGGGAGTGGTGGGCTCCTTCCTGGATGTGGCCGGCAGCTTTGTCGGTTTCCAAGGAGCAGCCAGCATCATTGGAGGAATGCTCATTCTGCTCTGGACCATTCGCCGCTACACATTGCCCATATATAACGCTCATCTGCCGAGACATCCATTTTTTCAAGCGAAACTGGCACGGCTTGGTCAGCGTTATGAGATGCTTGCGACTTTTTTAACCGGCATTCTGCTTGGTTTTCTTCCATGCGGCTTAACCTATGCGATGCAGATGAATGCAGCGGCATCCGGTTCCGGCCTGGAAGGTATTATGATTATGCTGGTGTTTGGACTTGCGACATTTCCGATCCTGTTCGTGGTGGCGATGTCTGCCGGCAGCCTGACGAAAAAATGGCGCAGGGGCATGCGGAAATTCGGCGGATTTCTAGCTTTTCTGATGGGAATCCTGTCTATTTTAAAAGGACTAAGCGCCAATGGATGGATACCGGGCATTCACCCGTGGCTATGGTAACAGGGGCTCAGCGAACTTTGAACAACGTCCTTACTTCGACATGGCGATCTTCCCAACGCAGAACGGCTTCGGCTTCCCAGAGGCCTTGCATCACAGGGATTGCCGTCGCGCTGTAAACGCCTGGCTTGGATTCGACGACCTCTGCGGGGAACACGCCGCAAAACATATCCGGCATCGCGATGTGAAGTTCAATGTCAGCATCGGTAATCGGCTTCTCGGGAAGCTCGGTCACGAAGAGCTCAAAAACGGTTTCCTGCATGGGTTCAGCAGCAGACGAAACGGTTTGTATTTCCATACGCAGCTGTCCATCGGTATAAAGATCCTCCGTTGGAGTACGATCCTGAACCTGTCGAAACATCAGGATGGCCGCGATCGTGCAGATCAGCAGCAGAGCAATCCCCCATCTGGTCTTCATTCTATCCCTTCCTTCACCTGAAAGCATAGGTTTCCCTCATAGGTATGTAACAAAAGCTCAGAACATGCAAAGTGGGTATTCTTCAATGGAGTGTACAAACCAAAAAAGATTTTGTCCCTATCAGCGGCAAAATCTTTTTTTATTCGCTGGTTTACTTGATACGTTAACATGATGTGTCCATTCGCAGAACAAGCTGGCCAGAGCAGCTTATAGCCCAAAGGAGCCATTTTATTATATTTATAATTAAGCGAAAATGAGAAATGTCATCAGCTCGAAGGAAGTGTGGGACCGAGTCGCAGACCATAAGATACATCCATTTCGATATGATGTCGAAACACCAATAGAAGGGACGAAGTTTGAAACCATGAACAAAACCGGAGTCTGGTTGTTTTTTGCATGGACGGTCGCCACAGTGGCCACTAGCGGAAGTTTGTTTCTAAGTGAAGTTTGGCATTTTACGCCGTGCGTCTTATGCTGGTACCAAAGGATTTTCATGTATCCGTTAGTCATTGTGCTGGGAATCGCAGCGTACCGGCAAAAGACAGATATCGTCCCGTACGTCCTGCCACTGATCCTCATTGGGGGAGGGATATCGACTTACCATATCGTCATCCAAAAACTTCCGCACGATCTGAGCGCGGCGGCATGCGGGCCGGTGTCCTGTATGGACGACTACTTGAATTGGTTCGGTTGGTTGACCATCCCGATGCTGGCACTCGCAGCATTTATACTCATAACCTTTGCACTGTTGCAGGCTAAGCGTTCGCAGAAACAAGAAGCCGCTCAAGCGTGAATTTGTAACATCAACAGGTGGATGGTTATCCGTCATCACAAATAGAATTGTAGTTGTAAGAACCCCGTTTCTTTTCCCGCTCATGGGCTAGAAATGGGGTTCTTTTTCGGTAATTTACCACTGCCGCGAATACCATGTATCGTCTGACAATGCAATGGCTCGAACGAGTGGTTTTCTTGTTTTTCACCGAGATGTCAGAAAGATTCGATCCTTTCATGAACGGAGCGCTGATGTGATTCAATTGTGATCATGCTTCGTTATAATAGCCTTTGAATATCGGGTAAGTATAGGTTAGGGTCTGACCCGATTCGAATGAATTGCGTTTGAAAGGAGACATTCTGGCATGGTCGTAGATACGGTGCTGTGGAGCAGATGGTTAACAGGGTTAACCTTGGCATTTCATGTCATATTCGCCACGGTCGGCGTCGGTGTTCCATTAATGATTGCAATTGCCGAATTCGTTGGCATACGAAAGAAGGATGCGCACTACATTCTGATGGCCAAGAGATGGACGAGAGGATTTGTCATTTCCGTGGCCGTCGGCGTTGTAACCGGAACGGCGATTGCCCTGCAGCTGGCATTGGTATGGCCGAACTTTATGCAGTTGGCAGGAAACGTGATCGCTCTTCCATTATTCATGGAGGTTTTTGCTTTCTTTTTTGAAGCCATTTTCCTCGGCATTTATTTGTACACGTGGGATCGCTTCCGCAATCCGTATGTTCACTGGCTGCTAACGTTACCCATTGTAGCTGGCGCAAGCATGTCCGCTTTTTTTATCACGTCGGTGAACGGTTTTATGAATCAGCCTGAAGGCTTTGTTATGGAAGCCGGTCACTTTACGGCGGTTGATCCGCTGCAGGCGATGTTTAATGCGGCAACGCCCTCCAAGGTGTTCCATGTATTATCCTCGGCCTACTTGACGGGGGCAGCCCTGCTGGCGGGCATTGCGGCTTATATTATCCTTAGAAAAGGAGCGTCGGCGTATTACAAAAAAGCGTTGAAGCTGATGATGGGCGCGGTGCTGGTCTTCAGTATGCTGACCACTATTGCCGGCGATATGTCCGCAAAGTTTTTGGCGGAGCATCAACCGGAGAAGCTGGCGGCCGCAGAGTGGCATTTTGAAACGGAACGCGGCGCGGATTTGATCCTGTTGGGCTGGCTGAACGCCGAGCAGAAGGTCATGGGGGCTCTTCACATTCCGAAGGCGCTCAGCTTCCTGGCCTTTGGCGACTTTAATGCCGAGGTGAAGGGGCTGGAGGAGTTTCCGCTCGATGAGCGCCCTCCGCTGCTCGTGCATTATTTGTTTGATATGATGGCCGGCATCGGCTTTGTGATGCTCGGTGTTGCGTTCTTGTATTTCTTGTTCGTGATGTGGAAGAAACGGAACGAGCTCAACAAGTGGCTGCTTCGGGCCATCGTTCTTAGCGCGCCGCTGGCGTTCTTAGGGGTAGAGCTGGGCTGGTTCTATGCCGAAGTCGGTAGACAGCCATGGATTATCCGCGGATACATGCGGGTGGAGGAAGCTGCCACCTCCTCGCCGAATGTGAGGGTTCTCTTTTTCCTTTTCCTCCTTCTGTATATCGTGCTGGGCGTCATGTGTATTTTTGTGCTGCGGCGCTTATTCCGTGACAAGCCGGCAGAAGCCGAGCTTGAAGAACTGTCCAAAGAGAAGCAAATTCATTCCATGGAAAAAGGGTGAGCCGTTATGATCAGTTACGAGTTGATAGGCATTTCCGTGCTTTGGCTGTTTTTGTACGGCTATTTGATCGTGGCCTCCATCGATTACGGCGCCGGATTTTTTGCCTTCTATGCCCGCTTGACGAAGCAGGACCATCTGCTCAATCGTTTGATCTCTCGTTATTTGTCGCCGGTCTGGGAGATCACGAATGTGTTCTTTGTCTTTTTCTTCGTTGGCATCGTCGGGTTCTTTCCCGATACGGCCTATTATTATGGTTCTGCGCTGCTTGTGCCGGGAAGCATCGCCGTCATTTTGCTGGCCATTCGAGGGTCCTTTTACGCATTTGAGAACTATGGCTCCAAAGAAAACATCGTGTATCTGTTTTTATACGGGGCCACGGGATTGCTGATCCCGGCATCGTTGTCGGTGGCACTGACCCTTTCCGAGGGCGGCTTTATCGTGGAGGAAGGCGGGGCCGTTTCTTTAGAGTACTTGTCGCTGATGACAAGCCCGTTGTCGTGGAGCATCGTCGCATTGGCCATTGTATCGGTGCTGTTTATCAGTGGTTCGTTCTTGTCTTATTACGCTTCCAGGGCGGACGACCAGCCTGCGCTCAAGCTGATGCGGACGTATGCCCTGTTCTGGAGCATGCCAACCATCATTGCCGCGCTAACGGCATTCATTTATCTCTCTCAGCATAATGAGCGGCATTTTCAAAACATGATGGACTTATGGTGGCTGCTGGCGCTTTCCGTTGGTTTTTTCATGATGTCCGTATGGCTTCTGTACAGCGGGCGGCGCTACGGACTAGCCTTTATTTGCGTGATGCTTCAGTTTTTCTGTGCCTTTTTTGCTTATGGCATCGGACAATATCCGTATATTCTGGATCCGTATATTACCATTCAAAGCGGTGCCACGCATGAGTCGATGGGCGTTGCGCTGGTGTTCGCCTTTATCGGCGGACTGTGTCTGCTGATTCCGTCCCTTATCCTGGTCTTCAGGCTATTCTTGTTTGATGCGGATTATGTAAAAGGCAAAAAATAAACCGATGCGTTGTGAAATCACATACAGAGGTCGGCATGAAGGAGGGACGTCATCATGAAGAAAAAAACGGGACTGATCTCCCAGCAAATGTCCGCGCAAAGAAAACCCCTTGTTCTCCTGGGTGGCGTGTCGCTTGCGCTCGGTGCCGCCATCGTGGGCCAGGCCGTGCTGCTCGCAGAATCGGTGGAGAAGATATTTGTGCAGCGTGCTTCGTTATCGTCGGTTGCCGTCATTCTTGTTATTCTGCTGGGCGTCATGGCTGCGCGTACGCTGCTGTCGTATGGCAATGGACGAATCGGTTTGCAGATGGCTGCCCGGGCCAAAACGGATATGCGAGCGGCCGTGCTGCGAAAGCTGACCAAGGCTTCCATGCCGATGGCGCTTCGCGGGCAAACAGGCGGAAAGGTGAGCGTGGCGCTGGATGCCGTGGATGAGGCGGACAGTTATTTCAGCCAGTATGTGCCGCGAATGATGGAAGCTGCCATCATTCCTATTCTGATCTTGGCCGTAGTATTTACGCAGCATATGAATTCCGGGTTCATTATGCTGGTTACCGCTCCCTTTATTCCGATATTCATGGTATTGGTGGGGCTCAAAACGAAGAACAAATCGGAGGAGAAATTCGCGCAGTTGGCCGAGTTTTCCGGCACGTTTCTCGACTCTCTGCAAGGACTCGTTTCGTTGAAGCTCTTCGGCCGTGCCCGCCATCATCAACAGGACATCGAACGCAGCAGCCTGGGGTACCGGGATGCGACGATGGACATTTTGCGAATTGCGTTCACCAATACCTTCATGCTGGAATCCATCGTCATGCTGGGCATTGGCATCGTTGCGCTTGAGCTGGCGCTTCAGCTCCTGGTCTTCAAATCGCTTTCCTTCCACACCGCCTTTTTGATCCTGCTGCTGGTACCCGAGTTTTACAGTTTGTTAAAAAACACGGGAACCGCCTTTCACGGGGGCCGCACCAGTATGGGGGCGATCCGTAAGGTGGAAGAGATGCTTGAGGAAACGCAAGATGAAGAAGCGTTAAGCACTCGACGTGAGGGTGCTGATCATAGGGATGGAACAGGCGAGTTAGATTGGACGATTGCGTTGGACAAGCCAGGGACAGCCGGTGGGGGGTTCATTCAAATGCCCCCGTCCATCGAGGTGAGGGATGTCCGGTTTCAGTATGCGCCGGATTCCTTCGAGCTTGCGGTGGGTTCCATATCGTTTGGACCAGGGGAGCATATTGCGATTGTCGGTAAAAGCGGGTCCGGCAAAACAACCTTGCTGCATCTCGTGGCCGGGCTGCTGAAGCCGGTATCAGGTGAAGTGCTGGTAAACGGAAGAGTGCTTCAATCAGATGATGAGGCTTCATGGTTTGATCATGTCAGCTACATTACCCAGCATCCATATATCTTTGCCGGCACGTTTGCCGAGAATATTGCGATTGGCGCGGGCAGGGACGTCTCTAGGGCTGACGTCGAGCAGGCGGCTGAAGCTGCCGGACTTGCCGCGGTTGCGGCGGAGCTCGAGCATGGCTATGACACCTTCGTCGGCGAAGGGGGCAGGGGGTTGTCAGGCGGCGAGAAGCAGCGGCTTGCGCTGGCGCGAGCTTTTTTGAAGCGGCCTGCCGTCATTTTGTTTGACGAGCCCACGGTGGGATTGGATCTCCACACCGAACGCGTGCTGCAGCTGTCCATTGCCGAGCTTGCAAGCCAAGCGACCATGATTACCGTTGCGCACCGCTTGTATACGATAAAAGATGCCGACAAGATCCTGTTTATGGACAACGGAGCCCTGCTGGGCTGCGGGCGCCATGAAGAGCTACTTGCTCGGCTGCCGCAATATGCCGAAATGGTGGATGCCCATCGGAAAGGGAGGTTCGCATGAATGAGCTGGCAATTCTAACAAAAGCGATGATTGAGGAACGCAAGGATATTGCCCTAGCAATCATCGGCGGATTCATAGCCGGCATCGCAGGTGTATGTCTCTTTTCACTTAGCGGATACCTCATTTCGCAGACGGTTTTTGCCCCGCCGCTCTATACCTTGATTGTGTTGACGTCTCTGGTGAAAATTCTTGGTCTCCTGCGTGCGGGCAGCCGCTATGCAGAACGCTTGTATTCCCATCGGGCGACGTTTTCTCTGCTCAGCCGTTTGCGAACGTCTTTTTTTGCCAAGCTTGTTCCGTTAACGCCAGGGATACTGGGCAAGAAGCGGAGCGGTGAGCTGCTCGCGCGGATCGTCGGGGATGTAGAAAGCTTGCAGCATTATTTTTTGCGCGTTGCTTATCCCCCTATCATCGTGGTCATGGTGTTTTTGGCGACGGTGTTGTTTACTTCCGCTTTCTCGATCTGGATTGCCTGTTTGTTTGTGGTTGGGATGCTGGCAACGGCTTTTGTGGTTCCAGCGCTGGTATTGCTTGGACAGAGAAGAATTCATGGTCGCGTTCGCCGGCAGCGGGCGGCATTTTCCACGGAAGTGACCGAACTGCTCTACGGTTTCCGTGATTTAAAAGTATATGGGCAGCTGAAGCAGCGAGAGGAGCTGCTGCAGCATGCCTCGGCAGTTTTATCAGCGGAGCAGCAGGCATCTGCCGTGCACCTGCTGCGAGGGCAATCGCTGCATACTTTTGTGATGTATCTCATTTCTTGGGGCGTGCTCATTCTCGGAGCTTATCTGATCATGGACGGCTCCCTTGCCGGCGTGTTTCTCGCCATGCTGGTCATGGCTTCGCTTACGGTGTTCGAAGAGGCGGCGCCAATGGCCACGCTGCCGGCTTATAAGCAGGACAGCGAGCACGCGGCCAAGCGGCTCGCGGAAATCGTTCATGCTGCCGATGTGATGGCGCCGCAGCCGAGCGGCATTCTACCCGTCAATCAAGCCGTTTCGGTGGAGCTGCGCAGGGTTACGTTCCAATATGAAGATGAATGGCGTCCTGCACTCCAAAACGTATCCCTCCATTTTCCCGCTGGTTCCAAAACGGCCATTGTCGGGCCGAGCGGGTCAGGGAAAACAACGATCGTCGAATTGCTGCTCAAGCTGCGTACCCCGACGAGCGGCGAGATTCGTTTGCATGATGTTTCGATTCAGGAATTGGATGAAGCGGGCATTTGGCAAGCGTCGAATGTAGTGCTGCAGCACAGTCATTTCTTCCGGGGAACCATTCGAGACAACCTGCTGCTGGATGCCGAACATCATGACGACCATGAGTTGTCCGCGATACTGGATAAAGTCCAGCTGCCGAATCTATCTCTGGAGGCTGCGGTATATGAGAAGGGCGAGAACTTGTCCGACGGAGAAAAGCAACGGCTGGCCTTGGCACGGGCCATGCTCCGGAAAGGGCGTTTGTGGCTATTAGACGAACCGACGTCTTCACTGGATTACATCACCGAGCAGCGCGTTTTCAGACAATTGCTGGCGCAAGCGCAGGATGATACGCTTATTCTCATATGCCATCGGCTGACCGGTTTGGAAGAAATGGACCGGATCGTGGTCATGGATCAAGGCAGAATCATGGAAGCAGGCACGTATTCGGAGCTGATGGAGCAAAAGGGCTACTTCTATGAAATGAAGCAAATTGAGCGGCAAATGATAAGCGAAGCCTGATCTTGCCATTGAAGTGTCGGATGAATTCCTACCTTCGCGTCACCGACATGTAAGGCTAGCAAAGTACAACAACGCAAGATCCCTAAGTAAATATCAGAGGCATAGCCGATTTTCCTCCGGAGGAAGATCGGCTGTATAACTTTACATCTATATTGATTTCTGACGATGGGTGGAATAGGAGAGCATTTTTTATGTGCGGGTTTATTCAAGCTATGTTGCCAGCGGCAGTGTGCCAACCGCAGATTAATCAAAAAAGGGCATTGCAAATGGGGAATGAATCATATATTATGGATAACTTAGATCCGTAATTAACTTTTTGTCAGTATGCTGAAACGGGAAGTAATATACTTTTCGTGCGCGACAATTATGGATATGTAATATCCAAAATTGTAATACCATGCACCATAAACCATAACGGAAAGCGAGAGGGATGTCTTGAACGATTTTTTTAATGAAGCCATATGGGAACAAGCTTGGAAGGAACATGGCGACAGCGTCATCAACAAAATGAAAAAAGCCGGAATCGAACCGGCCCGAGCATTTGATCATAAGGCCCGGACTTTCAATGAGCAATCATTTAATGAAGAAGGGAGAAAAAGGACTTCGCGCATCATGAACTGGCTTGAAGGGCAAGGCGTTCGATTCGATAATGCCTCCGTTCTGGATATCGGGGCCGCTTCGGGCGTGTTTTCGGTTCCGTTTGCGGAGCGCGGGGCTGATGTAACGGCCGTGGAGTCTTCGCAGCCCTTGATCGATCTGCTGAAAGAGAATATAACAAATTTTCCACAGGATCAGGTGAAGATCGTTCCCGAACGTTTTGAAGATATTGACGTACAGGCCAAAGGGTGGAGCCAGGCGTTCGATCTCGTTTTTCTCTCGATGTGCCCGGTCATCGTGGATTGGCAGAGCGTAGAGAAGGTACTGCAATGCGCCCGGGAGTTTTGTTATATCAGTATGCCCGCAGGTTCCACCGAGATCAGCCTGATGAATGAAATCTGGCCGCTCATCACCGATCAGCCTTACCGATCGAAACATATGGAATTCGGGTATTTGCTTCACCTGCTATACCTCAAAGGATATTCCTACGAGTCCCTTGTAACGCGGGAAACGAAAACGACGGAAGTCTCAAGCGAAGCTGCGCTGCAGGAAATCATGAACTGGCTTCGCGGTCATGGTCAAGCCCCAGATGATCAGAAGCGTAAATTGATAACGGATTATTTAGAGCAAGCTTATCCGTCCGGCAACGTCACGATCCGGCAGAGTGGGCGTTACGGCAAGGTATTGGTTCGATTGCAGGATGAAAGCATGTACTCGGGAGAACGGACTTAAGGTATCATCCTGATGAGTATTACGATAACAATCTTTCCCGGCTTAACCAACCGTTATTGAACCTGCCGGGGATCGGATGATATGTTAGTAGAGCGTGAACCAACGATCCGGGAGAGGCGGGAAGATGTCATGAAACTGAAATTTACACAAGTGAAAACGGTGGAAGAAATCGCAGAGGTTGCCAGGCTGGCGGCAGAAATTTGGCGCGAATATTACGTATCCATCATTTCTATGGAGCAGATCGAATATATGATCGGCAAATATCAAGCTGTCCCGGCGATTACGGATCAGATCCGGCATCAGGACTACGAATATTACTTGATCCATTCGGCTGACTCCTCCACCGTCGGTTATATGTCGGTCAGACAAGAAGAGGACAAGCTCTTCCTGAGCAAGTTTTACATTAGCAAGGAGCACCGCGGACGCGGCTATGCCAGTCAAGCGATGGTGTTCCTGGAAGAGCTGTGTAAAGACCGAAGCTTGAGCCATATTTGGCTGACTGTCAATCGACATAATGAATCCAGCATCGCCGTATATGAGAAAAAAGGCTATCGGACCGTGAGGGAACAAATCGCGGATATCGGGAATGGATTCGTGATGGACGATTATATTATGGAAAAGGAAATTTCGGTTTCATAAAGTGCACGGCTTAATATCCATGCTGAAAAAAACGATGCAACCCAAGCCTATTCGCTTGGGTTGCTTTTATAAAGGGGATGGCTAGCCTGATTTTCAAGATAGCAATCCATAAGAAATCCATTCTTGGTTGTTTTGCTATGATTGAAAAAAAGGAGTTGATTGAGGATGACAGTCAAACTTACCCCTTATTTAAATATGGAAGGGAATGCAAGGGAAGCTATCCGCTTCTATGAACAAGCTTTAGATGCCGAAGTCCTTTCCATCATTACTTACGGAGACATGCCGGAAATGCCGAACACATACACGGATGCATTAAATCAGCTTGTCGCACATGCGAAGCTGCGGATTGGCGAAGCTGAACTCATGTTCTCGGATGCACCGACCGGCACCTCGATTCCGAAAGGCAAACAGGTCACCATCTGCATTTCAACGAACAGCGTGGAGACATCCAAACGATTTTTTGAAGCCTTGGAGCAAGAGGGTCAAGTGAATATGCCGTTCGAGGAAGCGCCTTTTAGCCCAGGCTTTGGCGATGTAACCGATAAATTCGGCGTGACCTTCCAGATTTATACTGAGGATTAAAGCCTTTTCATGAACTGCGAAACTGACTTTAAGTACTAAACCTAGTCCGTTACCGAGGCTGGGTTTACTGCTTTTTACAGAGTATCGCTTGTGTGGGAAGACATTCGCCTCTATAACTTTGATATAATGCTGCGAGTGGTTTTACACGGACAGAATGTGAGGTGTTTGCATGGACAACAAATATTTCGATCGCATCAAGGGCGGACTATACGGGGTGGCCGTGGGCGACGCTTTGGGCGGGACGACGGAGTTTATGAGTACGCGGGAGATCGAAGCACAGTACGGTTATTTGACGGAAATCATCGGCGGCGGGGTCTGGAATCTGGAACCGGGAGAAGTGACCGACGATACGATGATGACGCTTTGCGTCGCGGCAGGCATTATCGAGAATCCTGCAGAGCCGATGGAAGCGATCGGGCGTTTCTTTATGGAATGGTATCGATCGCGTCCCAAAGACATCGGGAATATCATCCGTCATGTTTTTCAAACCTACGAGGGGGATTGGCTCGAAGCGGCTTTTGTTGCGCATATGGATATGGGGCAAAGCGGCGGGAATGGATCCCTCATGCGCTGCCTGCCGGCGGCTCTGGCCTATAAGGATCCGACGGACATGGAACGAGTGACGATTCTGCAGTCGAGGATGACGCATTACGATCCAAGGTGCGCCGATGCCTGCCTCATGTACAACCGAATCGCGCGGCGCCTTTTGCAGGGTGAAAACTTAAGGGCTGCCGTCATGGCCGAGGTGGCGGGAAGCGAATACGAACACTTGATTGAAGCCGAGCCCGATTGTCCGGCAAGCGGTTTTGTGGTGCATACCTTCCGCTGGGTACTGCATATTTTGCTCAACACGCCAGATTTTGCAGGAGTCGTACAGAAGGCGGCCAATCTAGGGAATGATTCCGATACGATCGGCGCCATCGCCGGCGGGCTGGCGGGTATTTACTACGGGTATGAAGGCATACCAGCCCGATATGCGGAAGCGATCCTCATCAAAGAGCGGCTCGACAGGACGGTTTCGCAGCTGTATGCGTTGAAAGCATCATCATAAACCGTGGTTTTTATAGTCTCGGATTATGACATCCATCACGTGCTTCCCCCAAACCGAGGCTTCCGAGCCATGCTCGTTCCAAGCGAAGGTGATGAGTGCTTTCCACAAGGCCCATCCTCGTGCACGATGAACGGTGTTATCATCAAAATTCATGCGGTTTAGGAAAATCCGGCGGCTGACGTCGTCAAAAAAGTTCCATGCCATCACGAGGTCGCTTGAAGGATCGCCGACACCCATCGTCCCGAAGTCGATAACGCCGCACAGCCGTCCATCCTTTACGAGCAGATTGCCTACCGCCACATCGCCGTGCAGCCACATCGGTGCGGATTGATATTTTGTCGTAAGGGAGAGTTCCCAAATTTCCGTTAAAAGCGCTTGATCGTATTCGTCGGAAAGCGTTTCGATGATGGATCTGGTCTCATTGTCGTAGACGGCAAGGTTTCCTCCGCGATGAAAATTTTGGGTGCCCGCCGGCACGCCGCCGCTTGCGTCGATCGCCTCCAGCTCCTTCAAAAATGCAGCGAGGTCTTCGGCAAATTCGTTAACATCCCGAATGTTGGCATGCGTTACGGTTTCGCCTTCAATCCAACGATTGATCGACCATGGAAGAGGATACTCTTCCGTTGGCTCTCCTTTTGCAACCGGAGCCGGAATGGGCAAGGACAAATGGGGTTTGAAGACCGGGAGCCATGTCAGCTCTTTCTCGACAGCCGAAGCGTAGCGTTCGTGACTTGGCAGACGAACGGTCATATCGTTACCCAGCCGATAGGTGCGATTATCGTGTCCGCTTTTTTCCACTGGGTTGATGGTTAAATCCTTCCATTGGGGGAATTGACTATGGATTAACCGGCGTACAAGTTCGGTGGTAATTTCAATCATACGTTCAACGCCTCCTGGGGTGAATTTTTAATAAAAGCTGCAGTTGGTTTATTCAATACACACCGTTTCAGATTCTGGATTCCGTTGGCATCCATTCACCGAAGCTGCCGATCGATGCAAGCAAGCTTACGGAGTTTATTCAACGAGCTGTCGTGGTACCATCATTATAATTCCCGATTCCGAACGGGTACAAGGGAGAGAATGGATATAAAAAAAAGCTGGAATTGAACGGAATTCAGCGGAACTACATAAGTAAAAATTCAGTCTTAAGTAGGAGGTGAACGATGATGCGGTCCGTATAATTAGATCATGAAAGGAGAGTCATTCCATTACACAAGAAATGCATTTTCATTGACAAATTGGAGGTAGAAAAGATTGACTAGGCACGATAAAAGCACCCAAGCACCAAGCCTGCTTCGCAATCGGTTCCTGCAGACGATTTTATTATCTAGCGTGCTCCTGCAGATCGGGATCTGGGTACGTAATTTTGCGATTCTCCTGTACGTTGCGGATCGAACGAATAATGATCCATATGCGATCTCGTTAATCAGCGTAGCAGAATTCGCTCCTATTTTTGTTTTTTCGTTCATCGGAGGTACATTTGCCGACCGTTGGCGGCCTAAGCGAACAATGATCTGGTGCGACTTGTTATCCGCGGTATCGGTATTCGTTGTCCTTCTGACCATACATTACGGTTCTTGGCATTCCGTCTACCTCGTTGCGTTTATCTCGGCTATCCTTTCACAATTCTCGCAGCCGTCAAGCATGCGTTTGTTTAAGTATCATGTGGCAGAAGAACAACTGCAGCAAGGGATGGCTTTATTCCAATCGCTGATGGCCATCTTCATGGTGCTCGGCCCTATGCTTGGCACCTTCGTTTACAGCACGTTCGGCCTTGAAACATCGATTGCGATCATGGGCGCGGTATTTCTGCTGTCCGCACTCGTCCTTGTTCGTCTGCCGGAGGATAATATGAAGCCGCAGACCATCGCCGCTAAAGGCCAGTTCCGCAGAGATTTCGTTGAGGGCTTCCGCTATGTGTGGCAAAGCCAGGTGCTGCGAATGCTTGGACTCGCGTTTATTCTCGCGGGACTCGCGGTTGGCGTAGCTCAAGCCCTCAACCTGTTTATCGTAACCGAGCGGTTGGGCAGGAGCGAGGAGTTCCTGCAATATCTGCTGATGGTGAATGGCGCAGCCATGCTGATCGGCGGCGGGATCGTAGCCGTCTTTGCGAAGAGGGTACCGCCGCAATTACTTCTTGCCATAGGCATGCTGTCTGGCGCTGTCTGCACGACAATTGTCGGGTACTCGACGAGCATTCCGCTGACACTGACCGTTCAATTTCTCAATGGACTCGTGTTCCCTTGCATTCATATCGGGATCAGCACGATGATTCTGAAATGGTCCAATGCCTCCATCGTCGGACGGGTAAATGGGGTTTTGAATCCGATGTTCGTTGGCATGATGGTCATTTCGATGTCTTTCGCCGGTGCGTTAAAGGATGCCTTCTCACTGAGCACGATCTATAGCGGGGCAGGACTATTATTCCTTCTTGGCTCACTGGTCATGGTGCCGATCATGAATCAAAAAGCGCCGGATCACGGACATCTTGCACAACAAACCTAAGCTTTAACATTTTCATGCGGAAGAACCGGCCAGGATCATGGCCGGTTTTTTTGACATCTGGTGTTCAGCAATACAATCAAACTTATTCCATAATCATGTAATTGTGGAAAACCTATCATGAAGATGTTAAGCTGATAATGACTGCTACTTTTTGAAAGGGGGACCTCAAGAATGTTCCTCATGACAATCATGTTGTATGTAATCATCTTCATTTGCGGGTATGTTTGGATCAAAAAAAAGCTGAAGGTATCCTCCACGTCAGACGGACTGCTGTATAAGCATATCAATCGATTTCATTTAATTGGAGAGCTCGTCCTTGTAGTCGCTGCCCTCATTGCCATTTTCGTTATGAGATATGTATTGGAATGGAGAGTGTGGGCTCATCAGGATATTATTCTTGTTGTTGCTATTCTGCATGCGTTCCGTTCCGTTGTAGAAAGACGCTATATGAAGGATACCAAACAACATTTCCTCAGTGCTTATGCGAGTGTTAGCGGTTTGCTGCTCTTTCTTGGCCTGGAGCTATTTGCATAACAAGACAAGAAGAACGGAATCCGCTAAGCTGCTAAGTTCGCCGTGTTTAAATAGGATAAGATTATACATGCATAGAAAGCCGTGGAAATCGCGGCTTTTTTTGTTTTAACGATGGACGTCAGCAAATTTGCTTTAACCATATCTATGTATGTTATCATAGTAATAATTAATATAAAGTTGAGCCTGATACTTGGAGGGAATACTCATTAGTAACGTTACCCTGAATGAAGCGATGATCATGTTAAAGAAGACGAGCCGGACTTTTTATATACCCATCAGTTATTTGGAACTGGGATTAAAGGAGGCTGTTACATCTGCCTATCTATGCATGAGGGCAATTGACGAAATCGAGGACCATAAAGAACTCACGGACGAATTGAAAGTGAAACTGCTGCTGGGCATTCATGATATATTCAAATCCGAGGATATGATGGTAACCCGCACACAACATTTGCTCTCACCTTACCAAGAAATATTACCGGACGTTACGATGCAGATCGATGACTGGGCGCTTCTTTGTCCGTCATCCGGCGCCCCGATCGTATATCGTTACATCGCGAAGATGTCGTTACATATGGCGCAGTGGGTTCAAAGCGGGTGGAATATCCACACGGAAGAGGATTTGGACAGATATACTTATAGCGTGGCTGGGATGGTTGGAGAAATGTTATCCGAGCTTTGGCTCTGGCATGACGGGACGCAGTCTGATTCAACCAAAGCAATTGCCTTCGGAAGAGGACTGCAAGCGGTAAATATCCTTCGCAATAGAGAAGAGGATCTTCATCGCGGCGTCGACTTCTATCCGGATGGTTGGGGATTTAAGGAGATGCAGCAATACACACGCCGCAATTTACAAATTGCCGATTCATATATTGCCGATTTGAAGGATGGTCCGGCATTGAAATTTTGCAAAATTCCATTAACTTTAGCCCATGCCACAGTAAATCTCATATCTGCTGGCGGAAGCAAATTAACGAGGGATGCCGTACTGAAAATCGTGAATCGCGTAACCGGCTAATCGCATTGTTCATATGTATACCGGGTATGATAATAACTTATTCACAGGCAAGTGAATGAACAGCAAGAAATCCGATAGATCCATATTGAGAAGGCAGCCGACGCGTAATCGGCTGCTTTTTTGTTAAGTACTATTAAATTCCCTTGATGAAACGGACGGATGGATCGTAGGTGAGAAGTGGATACGCGAAGGGACAAGGAATCATGAGGGAGAGCGGAGAAGTTCGGTTTATGCAGAAATAAAAAAAGCTTGGCCGAAAAGCCAAGCGACAATAAAAAATAATTGAACATGAAAAAGACGCTATGTTATAATCAATAGCGCAATTGAAAAAAATCAAGTTAACTGGCATTATCATTACTATTCCTAATTTGATTGTACACCAGTGACCTCTGATTTGTCAATGCTCTTTTTTATCCCCATAAAATGGTAAAAGGAGTGTGTCAGAACATCATGGAAGCAAATGAATGGCAGACAGAACAAGAACGGCTGGAACAGGTCAGGGAAAAGCTGAAAGCAAGGATTGGCGAGTTGGAACCTGTGGTTACCGGGCTAAGCGACCAGGCTGCTGAGATTCGCAGACGATTCTGGGAAGAAGTAACGGTCAATACAAGCACGGATGAAGAATTCGAAGAAACATTCTATACGATCAAACAACAGGCCGCGATATTATCCGAACGGGAACGCCGGCAGCGGCTTCTGACCCAGCAATGGAAGAACTTCAATCAGTTGCTGCCTTCTCCCTATTTCGGGCGCGTCGATTTTCTGGAAGACGGCATGAACCTGAGCGAGCAGATTTATATCGGCGTATCATCCTTCATCGATGAAGATGGAATGAACTTTCTGGTGTATGATTGGCGTACTCCCATCGCAAGTCTTTACTACGACCACTCCCCAGGCGAGGCCTCATACATCACGCCGATGGGGCAGATTTCGGGAAGGATGGAGCTGAAACGTCAGTATCAGATTCACAACGGTCAAATTCGAAATATGTTTGATGCGAACCTGACGATCGGCGACGAGCTGCTCCAGCAAATGCTAGCCAAGGGCGCAGATTCACAGATGAAAAGCATCGTATCCACTATTCAGCGGGAGCAAAACGCCATCATCCGAAACGATCGCAGCCGGCTTCTGATCGTACAAGGCGCGGCCGGCAGCGGGAAGACCTCTGCGGCCTTGCAGCGTGTGGCGTACTTGCTGTACAAAAACCGCGATTCGCTGAAGGCTGACCAGATTGTTCTTTTCTCGCCCAATCCGATTTTTAACAGCTATGTATCCTCTGTTCTTCCCGAGCTCGGCGAGGAGAACATGCAGCAGACGACGCTGCAGGAATATCTCGAATACTGGCTGGGTCCATCCTTGCGACTGGAGGATCCCTTTGATCAGATCGAATATGTGCTGACCGCACAATCAACCCCGAATTACGAGACACGTCTGCAGGGAATTCAATACAAGGCATCGGAGTCTTTCATGAAAGCCTTGCAGAATTATGCGCAGTGGCTGGGCCGGGAAGGGATGCTATTCAAAGGCATTCGATTCCGGGAGCGTGATCTGATTACGGCGGAGCAAATGAGGACCCAATTTTACAGCTACGACCCTTCCTTGAGCTTGGCCAATCGGGTCGAGCAGCTACAGAAATGGCTGCTGAAGGAGCTATCGCTACTGGAACGCAAGGAGCTTAAGGCGTCCTGGGTAGTCGAGGAGCTGAGTTACCTCGATACGGAACTCTATGCGGAAGTGTTCGGCGAGCTGCACAAGGATCGGGAAGTCTTTGACATTGCCGAGCATTACGCCGTAGTGAACGAGATAAAAAGCAATAAACGCCGGGGAGATGAAGGCGACTTTGATTTCGCCGGACGGGAAGAGGAATTGCTCAGCCAGCGGATCGTGAAGAAGAGCTTCAAACCGCTGAGGCAAACCGTGAGGAAATTATCGTTTATCGATGCCCACGGCTTATACGTCCAATTATTCGGCGATGTAGCTGCATATCGGGAAAAAACGAAGGAATCCGATGTCCCTGCTATGTGGCCTGAAATCTGCAAGCAAACCAAAGAAAAGCTGGATCGGCTCGAATTATTCTATGAGGATGCGACTCCTTATTTGTATTTAAAAGAATTGATCGAAGGCGTTCGGACGAACACAGAGATTCGGCATGTCTTCGTCGATGAGGGACAGGATTACTCGCCGTTTCAATACGAGTATCTCAAGAAACTATTCCCTCGTGCCCGCATGACAGTACTCGGCGATTTCGGGCAGGCGATCTTCATGCAGTCCACAAAGCTGCAAGGGGACGATTCGCCTCTGCTTCGGCTTTATGGTGAAGGCGATACAAGCTTGATTCGTCTAGTGCGCAGTTATCGTTCTACACGGGAGATCGTGGAATTCACGAAAGAACTGCTTACCGATGAGTCGGACATCGTACCATTTGAAAGGAGCGGACCGAAGCCTGTTCTTGCTAGGTTTGAAGGCAGAGAGAGACGTGATGCGCAGTTGTTGAAAGACATCGCGGCACTTAAAGCCGACGGAATCGACTCTATTGCCATCATTACGAAGACTGCGGCCGAAAGCCGCCAAGCATTGGAATCATTACAGTTGCAAGGATGCGAAGCCTTGCAGCTCATTACGAAGGAGACCGTCACCTATCAAAACGGGGTGATGGTTGTCCCCGTATATCTCGCAAAGGGCATCGAGTTCGATGCGGTCTTGGTCTATGATGCTTCGTCAGAAGCCTACGGCAGGGAAAACGAACGCAAGCTTCTTTATACGGCCTGTACGCGGGCCATGCACCGGCTGTATCTTTACGCGACTGGCGAGTGGTCTCCGTTCGTGCAAGCAGTGCCTGAGCATTTGTATGAGAAAACAACATAATTTGCTCTTTAACCAGGCTATTTGTCCATCTAGAATACGATGAGAGCAGTAGAAGTAGGTAAGGGAGCAACGCAAGCCCTTTACGCAAAACCAAACCGATCGGAGCCGAAGGGACGATGCAGCCTCCGCTCGTCGTGAATCGTCTCCGAATTGCTCGTATGTCAATAACCTTGGCCTTTAAGTCGGCCAAGGTTATTTTTTTGTTATGACAATCAAGCAAAAAAAGATTGTGAATAATCACTGTAGGGCAAGAGGACAAAAAAGGTGAAATTTAGCTTTGTGTCGAATTGCTTGTCAATCATAATGTAAAGAGGAGCCCAAAATGGTTGATAAAGAATACTATTTGAAATTAAGTAAGGAAGCGCAAGATAATTATAAATTTTATAAAGAAGAGGCTGAGTCTTCAATTTGTAGGAGAGAATACACCATAAGCAAACGTTATGATATTTCTCCGTATTGGTATGGGCGACAAAGTACGGTTCCAGGGGAAATTACTGAAGAGGAGACGGACACTTATTATGAATTCGATAATCATGATAGACTTCGCATTTCGGCTTGTGATGAATTAATTGATGGATACGCTTATACCGTCTACGAAGACAATCGAATCATCACTAGATTATATGTCCGTGGAGTATTGGACTCTATAAAGGAATATTTGATATACGATGGTTTCATCAAGCGATGCATAGAATATTCTGCTCGGAATGATAAATTACAGTACGAGGATTACATATATGAGGGTGAACGGTTGATCCAAGTATATCAGCCTCAATACGAAAGTAATTCAGGTTATTTTGATCACTTGGTCCGAACCTATTTTGAGTATGATGAGAAAGGCATTCTCAGTCGAGTATTAGATGGCACAAAAGGTGTAATTTATGTGATGATGTTGGCTGAAGACGTGGCGCTTCTCCGAGAGGAAGTTAAAAAAGGACTAATAGCAGCTTTAAGAGAGATAATTGGTAATGTGTCCCGAGTATTAGTAGATAGAAGAAGCTGTTGTTTTCTTGCCATCTTTCTACATGATGAAGCTCACACGGTATACTCGCCGATTTTCCAACCTGGCTTGCAAAATATACGAGATGAGCAAGTGGATAACAAAAAGGACTATGGGACCATCTGGAATTCGGGAGAGCACCCTGGGAAGTACCAACAAGAACTTACAGATCAAGAACTAATTCAGAAACTTAGAAATCTTATTATGTTTTGGCATAATACAGATGATTGGTGGGAGGAAGGTATGAAGTTGTGGCAGGAAGTGGCCTATTCATTAAATGAAACGAATTGGTCCGACAACTCCATACTTACTGAAGACTTTATTGTGTTTGTCGACCGTGAGGGCTTGGATGTAACAAATGGCGAACTTGAAAAAAGTATACCTCTAGTGAAATTAGAGTTACTTAGATCAAAGGGGCTTGTGCCAGTACATTAGAATCCGTATTGTACTGATCAGATATATCGAACCGCAAACGAGCAAGCCAGAACCACCAAAAGCAGAGGAGGCACCTTGATGACAAAAGGTGAAAGGAATACAAAGATTGATCCGTATTTTAATAAGCTTAAAAAGTGGAAGGAAGAGTTCGGGCTATTGAGAGAAATTGCGCTGGACTGCGGGCTGACCGAGGATTTTAAGTGGATGCATCCTTGTTACACGTTCGACGGTAAAAATATCGTGTTGATCCACGGTTTTAAGGATTACTGTGCGCTTCTGTTTCACAAAGGCGCATTGTTAAAAGATCCCCATGGGATCCTGATCCAGCAAACGGAGAACGTTCAGGCCGCACGCCAGATTCGGTTTACCAATGCTCAAGATATAGATGAAATGCAACTGATCGTGAGAGCCTATATTACGGAAGCCATTGAAGTGGAGAAAGCCGGTCTGCAAGTAAATTTTAAAAAGAATACGGATTACACCATACCTGTAGAGCTGGAAAATAAGTTCGAGGAAGCGCCTAACCTAAAAGAGGCTTTTGAAGCATTGACGCCAGGTCGGCAAAGAGCGTACATTCTGCATTTCTCCGCACCTAAGCAAGCCAAAACACGAGAGTCCAGGGTTGAAAAATATATCCCGCATATCCTGAATGGAAAGGGATTAAACGATTAGTTGTTTTTACATATTGGGGATTACACGCTGCGCTAGCGCGGAGTTCTTCCAGACAAGAATACACGACAAGGCAACAGGCTGCTGGTTCATTCAACCGGCAGCCTGTTTTCTTTGCCAAAAGAATATTGACGCAAACCAGAATGCCACTTAAACTATTCAATATATCAATTGAATAGTTTATTTCAGGGGGTGAATCGATGAACGAAAGAGAGCTTAAAGACGAATTGTACAAGGAATTTACACGAATTGGAAAATGCCTCTCCAGCCCAAAACGTTTAGAAATTCTGGATGTTTTGACACAAGGACCAAAATCCGTAGAAAATATATCGAAAATCACATCCATGTCTATAGCGAATGTCTCTCAACACTTGCAGACCCTCCATCATGCCAAGCTAGTCGATTATAAGAAACGAGGGAATTTCGTTATTTATGAAATCGCCGATCCCGCAGTCTTGCACTTTTTAGATTCTCTGTATGGTTTATCTGAAAAACAACTTATTGAAGTCCAGCATATTAAAAATGAATTCCTGGGTCAGCTATCGGAAATAGAAGAAGTATCGTTTGAAGAACTCATGAGCCGCATGGAAGCAGGGGAAGTAACGCTGATCGATGTTCGTCCAAAGGACGAATATGAAGCTGCTCATATTCCTGGCGCTATCTCGATACCTATAGAAGAGCTGGCCGAACAGCTACATGCGTTGCCAGCGAAGGCCAAAGTCGTAGCCTATTGCCGGGGTCCTCACTGTTTAATGTCTATCCAAGCCATCGAGATGCTAAAGTCCAAAGGAATCGATGCGGCTCGCTTAAGCAAGAGGGTTCAGGACTGGGAAGCATTTGCGAATAAGCGAAACAGCGAAGAGCAGGCCATTTCGTGAAACAAGTTTCCTTCAATTTATCAATTCACCCAATCATGAAGGTATACGACGACGAGAGCTTAAGGTCTGTGGAAGCGGCCGCGATTCAAGGTAATCAGACGGGCAACTATCGTATTCCTACGGAAGGATGTCATTTGAATGTATTCGAAAAAAGGCATGACGAAGCTGCCGGCTTCGCTGCAAGGCTATGTGGATTCACCCGAAAAACAACGTAAATTGTACCGGCGGACACTAAACATCGTTGTTGTTTCACAAATTTTCGGGGGCGCTGGTCTTGCGGCAGGCATTACCGTAGGGGCGCTTTTGGCTCAGGATATGCTGGGAACCGACAACTTTACGGGTATACCAACGGCACTGTTTACGTTAGGCTCAGCAGGTGCGGCCTTGCTGGTTGGCCGTCTTTCCCAGCGATATGGACGCAGTTTGGGATTGGGACTCGGTTTTCTGGCGGGAGGCATAGGAGCGATTGGAGTCGTGTTAGCAGCCGTGTTGAATAGCCTGACTCTGCTCTTACTCTCACTATTGATATATGGTGCAGGCACCGCAACGAATTTGCAGGCACGCTATGCCGGGACGGACCTGGCCAACTCTAAGCAACGAGCAACCGCAGCCAGTACGGCCATGGTATTCACTACCTTTGGTGCAGTAGCAGGCCCGAATTTAGTCAACGTCACTGGCGATTTCGCGCTGTCGGTGGGGATACCGAGTTTGGCCGGACCCTTTTTATTGGCAGCTGCGGCATATATTCTCGCAGGCATCGTTTTGCTAATTTTTCTACGCCCCGATCCTTTGCTGGTAGCGAATGCTATAGCCATGCAGGGAAATTCGGATGAGCATGCCGGTTCTGCAAAAGAAATGGATACTGCAGGATCAGGAAAGCGTGGAATCGCAATCGGCGCTGTGGTTATGATCTTAACGCAAATTATAATGGTAGCTATTATGACCATGACGCCCGTACATATGAGACATCATGGTCATGGACTAAGCGAAGTGGGGCTTGTCATTGGTTTTCATATCGGATCGATGTATCTTCCATCCCTGATAACCGGTATCCTGGTCGATAAAATCGGACGTAAGGCAATGGCAATGGCTTCTGGAGTTACGCTTTTGCTTGCAGGGGTCATTGCCGCCATGGCACCGGCTGATTCCATGACCGTATTGATTGTCGCCCTATCTCTTCTAGGGTTGGGATGGAATTTTGGCTTGATCAGCGGAACGGCATTGATCGTAGATGCAACAACCTCAACAAACCGCGCGAAAGTGCAAGGGTCTGTTGACGTATTGATTGCCCTCGCGGGGGCATCAGGTGGGGCCCTTTCAGGTATGGTGGTTGCTCATTCCAGTTATGCCGAACTTTCCTTTGCCGGGAGCATACTCGCCCTGCTGCTGATCCCGGTTATGCTATGGCAAGGTCGGAATAAAAACGAAAAATCCATCTCTTTCTAACGCGAACCCGACTCTACCATGTAGAGTCGGAGGCGATGGCTTTTCCTTATACGTATTTGAAAAGTTCAATTTTGACGCTGCCGAAGGACGCCTGTTTCTAAGCGACAATCCGGAATACGAGGTCACCATTGAAGCACTGCCTGCCAATTATGACCTGACGCAGCTTGAGTCGGCAGGAAAGAAAGAACTGGAGGCGTCCGGCGAAGTTTCCGATTTATGTGGAGAACTCGTCGAGCATCCGCTGGGCTCCGCCGAGCTATACCTTCAAGCCTCAAGCGATAAAGGGATTAACGATTAAGGCGAGGAAGCTTCGGACTTTGCCGGTCCGGTCCTCGTTTCGTTATCCACGGTTCAAAGCGATTCATACGTTGGCAATACACAATCCTGCAGCAAAAACTCCGTGATGAACGCGGAGTTTTTGTTTTTGCAGGTTGGCGTCAAACGGAACATCATGAGTGTTTATTGCGTATTGACCTGGAGTTAACTCCAAGTGATAAACTTAAGTCTAAGGAGGGATTATGATGGAGTATGCGAAACTAGGGAACACCGGTCTCGATGTTTCCCGCATCTGTCTTGGGTGCATGGGATTTGGCGTAGCAGAGCGCTGGGTGCATCAATGGGTGTTAAATGAAGAGAGCAGCCGTCCTATTATTAAAAAGGCATTGGAGCTTGGCATCAATTTCTTTGATACGGCGAATGTCTACTCGGACGGTACAAGCGAGGAAATTGTCGGCCGCGCCTTGAAAGAATATGCGAATCGCGACGAAATCGTCCTGGCGACAAAGGTTCATTTCCGTATGCACGAGGGCCCTAATGGGATGGGGCTGTCCCGGAAGGCAATCATGAGCGAAATCGACAAGAGCCTCAAACGGCTGGGTACCGATTATGTCGATCTGTACCAGATTCATCGATGGGATTATGATACGCCTATCGAAGAAACGATGGAGGCCCTTCATGATGTGGTGAAAGCCGGAAAGGTTCGCTACATCGGAGCTTCAGCCATGTATGCATGGCAGTTTCTCAAGGCCCAGCATACCGCTGAAAAGAATGGCTGGACCCGGTTCGTTTCGATGCAGAACCATTACAACCTCATTTACCGCGAAGAAGAGCGCGAAATGCTGCCGTTGTGCCAATCCGAAAAAATCGGCGTGATCCCCTACAGCCCACTAGCATCGGGAAGATTGACGCGAGACTGGTCGGAGACGACGCAGCGTTCCGAAACGGACATGGTTCAGAAATCCAAGTATGATGCCACGGCGGATGCCGATCGGATCATTGTGGAACGGCTTGCAGGCATTGCGAATGAGCGGGGCATTCCGCGCGTTCAAATTGCGCTCGCCTGGCTGCTGCAGAAAGAACCGATCACGGCGCCCATTGTCGGCGCGACCAAAATATCTCACCTGGAGGATGCCGCAGCCGCGCTTACGGTCAAACTCACGCCGGAGGAGATGGCCTCCCTGGAAGAGCCGTACATACCTCACCGGGTTGTGGGCGCCTTATAGCTTTAACAACTGACTTATTCAGGAAACGGTATTGAACAGAGAAGGTGAATCAAGACATGACGGTGACGATTAAAGAAATCAGCGAAAGGTTCGGGCTTTCCCAGGATACCCTGCGCTATTATGAGCGAATTGGGTTGATTCCGCCAGTAAACCGGAACAAAAATGGTATCAGGGATTATTCGGAGGAAGACATCAAATGGGTTGATTTTGTTAAATGCATGCGTCAAAGCGCGGGGCTTCCGGTCGAAGTACTGATCGAGTATGTTTCGCTTTTTCAACAAGGCGACGACACGCTTGAAACACGAAAGGGATTGTTGATTGAACAGCGCAATCGACTGGGGGACAAAATCGAAGAAATGACGAACACACTGGAACGCTTGAACGATAAAATCGCAAGATATGAACATACCATCATGAAAAAAGAAAATGCACTAAGGAAGCAGGCAGACTAACTTATCAAAAACCGGGTTTCGGGAGGAGTTCCCGGCCCGGTTTCTTGATTATAAACGAATGATCGTTTATTATTGTTTCATGAGACATAGAGACGATAACAAAGTGGAAGCCATTTTTGACGCGACGATTCAATTAGTGAATGAGATTGGGTTTGCGGAAACGTCGATATCCAAAATAGCTAAGAAGGCTAATGTATCGGCTGCAACGATCTATATTTATCATGAGAATAAGGAGGATCTGCTGCTTAAGACTTACTTAAAGGTGAAGGGCAAGATGAGTAAGAGCATGTTACAGGGATTCGATGATACGCGATCGGTTAAAGAACGCTTTGAATCGATCATCCGGAAGTATGTGGAGTTTATACATACGCACAAAGACTATTTTCTATTTTTAGAGCAAATCATGAATTCTCCATTGCCCCAGAAATGGTGTTTGGACGAGACCGCAAGCCTGTTCCAACCCATTTTCGAGATGTTTGAAACGGGAAAGAAGCAGAATATATTGAAAGCGGAAGATGTGGATATGTTGATCGTTTATTCGATTTTACCCGTAGCCGAATTGGCGAAATCACATCTGAAGAACGGAACCCGATTTGGTAATCGGGAATTGGAAGCAGCTATCGTTATGAGCTGGGATGCTGTGAAAGCTTAAATGTAAGAAGGAGCATTACAATTTATGTAATCCGATTCTTTTATCTTAGACTAGATTGGACAAATCGAGGTAGAACCCTATGACCATTTTTTTAATATGCGCTGCTTTAATCCTATCCATTGCATTGTTTCTGAGATATTATCCGCCATTCGGCCAAAGAGTATCTAGGGAAAAACGAAACGAATTTCGCAAACTCCCGAATTTCGACCGTAATCATTTTGTGAATCCAATCCATACCTCCATGAGGATGGGAACAACGGACTTCATGTCACTGTTACGTGATTACATGAAACGGAATTCCAATCGGAAGCCGACTTCTCCATTACCGATAAAGCGAGTAGATCCCGCAAGTATACAACAACAAGCGCTAACACGTGTAACGTGGTTTGGGCATTCTGCATTCATGCTGGAAATCGAGGGGAAAACGCTGCTGTTCGACCCTATGTTAGGAACGTCTCCATCCCCAATCCCTGTTTTCGGGAATCAACGTTATAGCAGGGATATTCCTATTGAACTGGACAAGCTTCCTCCCATTGATGCCGTCGTTTTGTCACATGATCATTATGATCATCTGGATTTCAGCTCCATTCAGAAGCTTAAGGAGAAGGCTAAGCATTTTTATGTGCCGCTTGGCCTTGGTGGTCACTTGGAGCGCTGGGGGATTTCAAAATCGAGCATTACCGAACATAATTGGTGGGATGCATCCGAATTAGACGGTCTACAACTCATCTGCACGCCAGCGAGACACTTTTCAGGGCGAAGCCTGTTTGACCGCGATTCGACCTTATGGTCGTCTTGGGTCATTATCAGCAACAAGAGTCGAGTGTATTTCAGCGGGGATAGCGGGTATGGTCCACATTTTCATGAGATCGGAGAAAAATACGGCCCATTTGATGTGACGCTCATGGAATGTGGTCAATACGACAAACGTTGGGCGAATATTCATATGATGCCTGAAGAGACGGTACAGGCTCATCTGGATGTGAAAGGGCAATGGTTGATTCCGATCCATTGGGCAGGGTTTACGTTGGCCTTGCATGACTGGAATGAACCGATCGAACGCGTGACTATGGCTGCTAAACAAAAACAAGTGCACATACTCACTCCTCAAATTGGGGAATCGGTAGTAATAGCTCCATCGGCATATTCTACGGAGCCTGATCATGCTGTCGTTTGGTGGAAATAACAAAAACAGCGGCAATTTGTCAACATACATGCATTATTAATCCGCGGAAAACGCGGATTTTTTTGTTTCACCCATGAAGCCGCACCCGATTGCTGCGAAAGGGATTTTTCTGTAATTGCTTCATCCCTATTGATCACTAGATTATGCCAATTTGTGTTAAAATCGAAAAAACTACTGTTTCGGATCGGAACCGTGGAATGGATCAGAGCATGCTCAGGAGGACATAGGATATGCAAAAACGCATTCTGCTCGTTGAAGACGACAACGACATCAATCAGTTGATTGAAAGCCAGCTGAAACAGGATCATTACAGCGTTGCATCTGCACGCGACGGCGAGGAAGCACTCGCGCTTTTTCAAAAAGAGAAGTTCGATCTGATCTTGCTCGATTTGATGCTCCCCAAGGTAAACGGAATGGAGCTGCTCAAACATATCCGAGAGACCAGCAAAGTTCCTGTTTTGATTATTTCTGCGAAAGGCAGCGACCTCGACAAGGCCATGGGCCTTGGATTTGGCGCGGATGATTATATAAGCAAGCCTTTCTCCATGATCGAATTAACAGCCAGGGTTCAAGCTGCCATTCGGAGGGCAACGTTATACGCGGAAACGGAAAGTAAACCTGCCGAACCCCCCGTCATTACGTATAAGGATCTCGTCCTGGACTTGCATTCGTTCTCCGTAAAAGTCAAAGGAAAAAGCGTGCCGCTCACCGCGAAGGAATTCCATATTTTGAAGCTGCTCCTAACCCATCACAGCAGGGTATTCACCAAGGAACAAATCTATCAACTCATTTGGGAAGAAGATTATTACGGGAATGAGAACGTGATTAATGTACATATCCGGAGACTCCGGGAAAAAATCGAAGAGGATCCGTCAGCTCCGCAATACATTCGGACGATTTGGGGCATCGGCTATAAAATGGGGGATTAGCACATGGTCCTTCTTTTGTCCGTCATTATTGCCGTATTGGTTGCAATCATCGGCTTGCTATTTATATCCGGGAAGAAACAAAATCAAAGCATCCTCGAGATAGCGAATAAAATCTCGGATATTCTGGACCAGGACACAGCGGAGAAAGTGTTGATGCCCACGGGCGACGATGCCGTCAGGCAGTTGCTCACACAGATTAACCGTTTGCTGGATAACAAACAGAAGGTATTTGCGGATTATGCCAGAACGAAGGACAGCCAAAAGAAAATGATCTCTAACATGTCTCATGATTTGAAGACGCCGCTGACGGTCATTCTCGGCTACACGGAAAAGCTGAATCAGAAGAATACGTTGACCCCGCAAGACGAGGAGGAAGTCATTCAACGGTTGAATGAAAAAGTAAACAGTCTGATCGCCTTGCTTAATCAATTCTTCGACCTTGTCAAAATCGAGTCGGAGGATTATGATATCCCGCTTAGCAAAATATCATTGAGCGAGGTTTGCCGGAACAGCGTGCTTGAGTTTTACGACCTGCTGGTTTCCAGAAATCTTCGGGTTGAGATCGACATTCCGGAGCTGCCCTTTTATTTCCTTGGCAACAAGGCTGCGCTGCATCGAATATTGAGCAACCTCATATCGAATTCCATCCGCTATGGAAGCGACGGAGGCGTGTTCGGGCTGACGGTTCGGGAAGAAGGAGAATATGTGGCAGTAGACGTGTGGGACCGGGGCAAAGGGATCGCAGAGGTTCATCAGGAACGCGTATTCGAAAGACTTTATACCCTGGACGATGCCCGGAACCCGCAATTTCAAGGAAGCGGGCTGGGACTCAGTATCTCCAAGCGCCTAACCGAGGAAATGAACGGACGGATCAGTCTAAGCTCGGAGGCTGACAAAAAGACCATTTTCACATGCAAATTTAAGCAATTAACCTACTAATCTTGATCCATGAGATGTTGTCCTCTTGTTCAACGTCTCATTTTTATTTCAGCCGCACGTTTCGATTGATTCTTAAGAAACATGTAAGGAACGGGAAAGGAATAAGTCCATTTTCAGGTCTATGATAAAGATAACAAAGGAAATCAAATTGTAAACACGGTGGTGGTCTTCGTGAATTACGTCATTCAAACTTCGGATCTGAGCAAAACCGTAAAAGGGATGTCCATTGTATCGCGTGTCAATCTCAATGTGAGAAAGGGAGAGATTTATGGCTTGCTGGGTCCAAACGGCGCGGGTAAAACAACCATCATGAAAATGCTGACGGGGCTCATTCTTCCGACCTCCGGCGCGATCATGCTGTTTGGCAAGAATTTTTCAGAAACCTCCAAAGAAGGCCTCAAGCGGGTAGGGAGCATCATTGAATACCCGATATTTTTCGAGCACATGACGGCCATGGAGAATCTCCAAATTCATTGCGAATACTTGGGCTATTATGATAAGAGAGCTATACGTCAAGCCCTGGACCTGGTCCAATTGGAAGGAATCGAAGATAAAAAAGTGAAGGATTTCTCGCTCGGCATGAAGCAGCGTCTGGGCATCGCCAGGGCCGCCATCACCAAGCCGGAATTGATCGTGCTGGATGAACCCACGAACGGTCTGGATCCGATCGGCATTAAAAACATGAGGAATTTGATTCGAACACTGAACCAGGAATATGGGATTACATTTGTCCTGTCCAGCCATATCTTAGGGGAAATTGAGCAGGTAGCCGATAGGATCGGCGTCATTCAACGCGGTCAATTGGTCGACGAAGTCACGTTGTCCGACATTCGAAAGCAGCGTACCGAATATATTGAACTTATGACCTCGAATGTGCAGAAATCCGCCTTTTTACTTGAGCATGAGCTTCGTATATCCAATATCAAAATCGTACAGGATCAGCGAATCCGAGTCTATGATACGGACGTATCGACCAGTCAAATTACCAAACTGCTGATTGCGCATGAGATTGAAATCGAGGAAATCCAAAAATATAACAGTACACTGGAAGACTATTTCTATCATCAAATTCAGGGAAAGGAATGAATCCGATATGTTGAAATTAATCGAGCTGGAATGGAAGAAGCTGGATCGTAAGAAAGTGATCGGTGAAGCGATTACGTATTGGATCATTCTTATGTTCTTGCCGGTATTTTTTCTCAAGGTCGTTTTTGCCGATATGCCGATGATTCGTTTTGGCGAAAGTTATGCTGCCGCTCTGGAACTGATGATACCCATTCAGATGGGGTGTATATTGTTCGGAGCGTCCCTGATCAATCATGTATTCATTGAAGAATATAAGAACAAGACGATGGCTCTTTCATACGGATATCCAATCAGCCGAAAAAGGCTCGTGATGGCCAAGGTACTGTTCATTGTGTTGGCGGTTTTCTTCGGTACGCTGGTGTCCTTCGTAATTGGCGGTGTTGCAACTTATGCGCTCAACCAAGTGATGGATGTCATCCCGGGAACGCCGACGGCAGCTGACCTGGCGAATTATGCGTTCCGAATGATTTTACACTCCATCGTTGTCGCGCTTGCCTCATTGATTCCGCTATTTTGGTTCGGAATATGGAAAAGGGCGGTCATCCCAACGGTCATTTGCGCCGTCTTCCTGATGCAGTTCCCTAATTTTCTCGGGTTGCTGCGGATTACGTTGCACCCTGACTTTTTATATGCCATTTTCAGCGTATTGGGTGTGGCAAGCGTCATTTTATCGGTTAAATTCGTGAATAAACTAGGAGATTTGTAAGGAGGGGATGTGGCATCATGACACTTGAAGTGAAAACGGCTTTGTTACCTAATGGAGAAACGCTGAGTTATAGAGAAAGAACAGGTACGGAACCCTGCATGCTGTTGATTCACGGGAATATGGCTTCTTCGGAGCTGTGGGAACCCTTGTTGACGCATGCCGATATGACCCAACGCTTCATCGCTGTAGACTTGCGTGGTTACGGCGAGTCCAGCTATCAGAATCCCATTGGTGACATGAAAGACTTTTCCTCGGATCTGCATCAATTCGTAGAACAGCTTGGTCTTCGCCATGTTATGGTTATGGGCTGGTCGAATGGTGGAGGCATCGCCATGCAGTTTGCGGCAGAATATCCAGATCGCGTACGAAAGTTGATTCTGCTTGCCTCTATCTCGACTAGAGGATATGCAGCCGTGAATGCCGATGGCGATCGTCTGAAGACTAAAGAGGAAATAGTCAAAGACCCAGGACTTGCCATGACGTTTCAAGCAAATCAGAGGCAGAACCGGGCTTACTTTGCTCAGGCGATGGACTACCTTTTGTTTCATGAACGTGAGTCTGATGCTGCCACCCGTGGGAAGTACATCGATGCCTGCATGAAGCAGCGTAACATGGTGGATGCTGCCGATGCCGCAAACCGATTCAATATCAGTTCCGTATCCAACGGACTCGCGGATGGAACAGGAGAGTTGGAGCGTATTCAATGTCCGGTCCTCGTCATTTGGGGCGTTAAGGATTTGATTACCACGCAGCAGATGACGGAAGAAATCAAAGAAGACTTTGCAAGTCATGGAAAGCCAGTTCAATATGTATCCTTGGATGCAGGGCATTCCCCGCTAATCGATGATTTACATGGATTGGCCGCTGCCGTCCAAGCATTCATTGCTCAGCCATAGAAGGCTGAGCAATGATCTTGTCATACTGCTCGAAATCTTAAAACAAACACAGGGTCCTGACGATCTATTCGTCAGGACCCTGTTACCATATTATGTCCGGTGGCATGTATCTCCAATCTTTAATCTGTATCTCTAAAGTTGTAAGGTAATCAATCAGATGGGACGCGAATTCTTTATTAATTATTCAAGATCTTCATCTTCTCCAATGTTGTCAGCGTTAATTGCTTCGCGAATGCACCGCTGCCGGCTGCATTCGTTGCGAACACCCAGGTCTCTTTATCCGTTTCGACATATCCGACATACCAGCCAAGCCCCATATCGGACAGCCTCGAACCGGTTTTTCCATGAATCGTATATTCATCCTGTTCATCATCGATCATCATCCGCTTGACCGTTTTCATCGTTTTCTTCTGAAAGGGCAGATTCTCTTCAACGAGCTTTTCGATAAACTCCGCTTGTTCTACGGCAGAGATCTTCAAGCTGCTGTTCAGCCAGAATGTATCGATGCCTCCGCTTATGTCGCGGTTACCATAATGGATTCGATTCACGTATTTCTGCATCAGCTCTTGGCCGATATCGCGAGCCATCGCCTGGTAATACCAAATCGCTGATTCCCTCATAGCCGAAGCGAGTGAGTGATCCCGGTTCCAAACCGGAAACTCTCTTACGATACCGTCCCATCTTTTGACTTCGTATTCGTCAGCAACAGCCTTGACTTCCAAACCGATGAGGGCATTTGCCACTTTAAAGCTGGATTCCGGAGTAAACCGCTGTTTACTTCTTTCAGAATTGAATGTGTATATTTGATCGGTCTTCAAATTCTTGAGGACCAGCGTCCCGTGGGACTTCTGGAAGCTTTGTTCCAGTTCAAGCCGATGGGAGTTCGGCTTTGCATCTGCACTTAGCGAGTAGGCGAACAAGCAAACGACTGCAAGGAATATAAAGATAAAAGCGGATAGACGGTTTTTCTTATTCATCTGTAACATGGCTGCATCACTCCTAGTACATCTTATTTCGGGGATGGTCTCGATGGCCATCGAACAGAACAAATTCCCCATATCAAATGCATTTTGATACTATTAGTCTATGGTTACAGGTGCTGCAAGTAAATCTGATTATGTAACGTTTGTACCTATACAGATTGAGGAGAGGAAGAGGGGGCCATATGATCTATGCCGAGGTCATGAAGAGTATCGAACAGCAAATCGATATTGGAGTGTTGAAACCCGGGAAGAGGCTGCCATCCATACGGGCGTTAGCCAAGCAGTTCGACTGCAGTGTGAACACCATCATCAAAGCCTATTCCGAATTGGAAAAAAAACATAAAATCTATGCCGTCTCGAAAAGCGGTTACTATGTTGTAGAGCGGGTGCCTTCCGGACATTCAGGTTCAGCTGACACGGGAGTCATAGATTTTCTGTCAGCCGGCCCCGACAAGAATGCCATGCCTTACCGGGACTTTCAGCACTGCATCAATCAAGCGATTGATGTATATAAAGAGGAGATGTTTACCTATTCGGAGATCCAGGGGCTACCTTCGTTAAGAGAGGAACTGACCCGGCATCTGCGAGAACTGCAAGTGTTTTCGGTTCCTGACCGAATCTGCGTGGTATCCGGGTCACAGCAAGCGATTCATCTATTGATTTCGCTTCCCTTTCCTAATGGCAAAAAAAATATCTGCGTAGAACAGCCTACTCATGTCAGTATGATCGAGTCGATCAAGGTTCAGCAGGCCACGACATACGGAATCGAAATAACGGAGAGCGGAATCGACATGGAACGGCTGGAGCAACTGTTCAAATGCAACGACATTAAATGTTTCTACACCGTGACCAGGTTTCATAACCCGACAGGCTGCAGCTATTCCAATAAGGAACGACGAAAAATCGTGGAACTGGCCCAAAAATACGACGTTTACATTATCGAGGACGATTATCTAGGCGATCTCGATCCTGACAAGAACCAGGATCCGATGTTTGCTTACGATCCATCAGGAAGGGTCATATATATCAAAAGCTTTTCCAAAGTAATGCTGCCCGGCTTAAGATTGGGGCTTGCTGTTATTCCGGACTTCCTGCGTGACTCATTCCTTAGCGCCAAATTCGCTACCGATCTCCATACCCCGGTCCTTATGCAAGGGGCTTTGGAAATTTACTTGAAGAGCGGCATGTTCAAGACTCATATCCAGCGCATGAGATCCATCTACAGACGGAAAGCGGCCTTATTGCAAAAGGCTTATCAAGAGATGCTGCCGTCAAGCGCCGCATATTCGGTTTCTCAATCGGGATTCTATTCGACAATCCGGTTGCCTGGTCTGCTTAAGGCCGGGATGTTGATTGAGGATTTGAAGAAGGAAAACGTATACGTAGACGATGCCCGAAAAATGTATCTTCCCGAGTTTGCCCAGAATTCGGTGATTCGCTTAAGCGTATCGCAGGTAGAGGAGGAGCTCATCGAAATCGGAGTCCAAACCATAGCTCGCGTAATAAAAGAGCAACTTAACAAAGTGCCGCAAGTGAAATTTATATGATATGAAGAAACAATGAGATATTCATAGGAATGACATAGCAAATAAAAAGAAATATCAATTCCTTAATTCTATTATGATGAATATGATTTGATTTGAGTGTGAAGGGGTGTATGTATGAGGTCTTTAGGGTCGTTGAATGTCGATGTAATTACATTGTTTGTGGAGGATTTGCACAATGTGAAGGTATTCTATCAAGAAGTATTCGGTTTTTCCGCCGTTTATGAAGACGATGTTTCTGCGGTGTTCAATTTCGGAAATATGAGCATTAACCTCCTGAATATCTCCGAAGCCCACGGTCTGATCCGTCCTGGAACAGTCGCGAGCCGTGAATCCGGATCTCGGTTCCAGTTTACGATCCGGTTGGATGATGTGGATGCAGTATGCAGCGAATTGAAAACACGCGGCGTTACCCTGCTTAACGGTCCAATGGATCGGCCATGGGGTGTCCGAACCGCTGCCTTCACAGATCCGGCAGGGCATGTGTGGGAGATTGCGCAGCAAATCATTTGAAAAAGTTATGTGCACAACTGAACACGGAAAGATCCCTATCTCATGAAGACTTTGAATGACGGATGGCTGTCTCGATATAAGCCCTCAAATTTTTTATGAATGTGCGCATGGCGTATCCCACGAATCTGTCGCTGCGGTAGATCAGACAAATGTCTTGAGAAGGCGTAGGATTCCTCAGATGAACGACTTTGATCTCCGCATTGCGAAGATTATCCAGTAGAAGTCGCGGCAGAACGCACGCGCCAACACCGCTCTGTACCATCTGGAGGAGGGAGGATAATGTTGTTGTCACCATATGCGGCTGCACTGCAAAGCCGTTGTCCATGCAGAAGCGGTCGATCAGCTTGCGGCATTGATGATCGGGTGGAAACATGACCATATTCATGGAGCGCAGCCTGTTCAATGGGATGAAGTTCTCCCCGGCAAGAGGATCGTTCCTATGTACAGCCAATGAGAATTCCTCGTGAAACAGGGGAATTGACGTAAGACGTTCATCGTTAACGGGTCCGATGGTTACGCCGATATCGATGCTTCGGTCCAGAACCTGTTCCGTGACCTTCATGGTTTCCAGAAGGGACAGCGAGATGGTGGGATAGGTCTGATGGAAATCCAGCAGCAAGGCATTAAACATGAGATCCGCGTCACCGGGCAAGACGCCGATCGATAGCGATCCACCTTGCATCTGCTTCAGATCGGCAATGGCATCGCCCGCTTGCTGCAGATGCCCGAACACGGCGGCGGCATGTTCATGAAGAATCGCTCCTGCGTCCGTAAGAACAATGGTTTTTCCCACGCGATCGAACAACAGAGCCCCTAATTCTTCTTCCAATCTCCTGATCTGCTGGCTTACGTTGGGAGCACTGACTCCCATTTTTTCGGCTGCTCTCGAGAAGTGAAGCTCTTCGCATATAGCCATAAAATACTGCAGTTGTTTTAACTCCATCCTGCACACCTGCTTTCCCTTGCATCATTGAATGGATGTTTCACGATTATTGTGGCGTTATCTTCCCGATCTGTCAATTCATTATCGTTAACTTATACTTAACGTTCCGGTAATGTCCACTGTATTGATGTAACGTTCCGTGCGACCTATACTGGGGAGCATAACAAACGTTTTTTATGACAAAGGAGGAAATGAACATGTCCGAAGCGATAATCAATACGGCGAAGATTGGACGTCAAGTGGTGCTGCAGCAGGTGCAGGCTATACCGGAGGAGCAGTTCGACATACAAACTGCAGGATTTAACAACACCATCCGTTGGAATGTCGGCCATATCATTTATTGGATGGATACGTATACTGCCCTGAGCTTTGGTTCCCCATCAGACATACCGGACTCGTATGCTTTACTGTTTAACTCCGGAACCAAGCCCTCGGAATGGAAGGTGGCTCCTCCATCGAAAAAAGAGCTGGTCGAGATGTTAACAGCTCAGCTTTCACGCCTATCTGGGCTGAATTCTGATATGCTGGACGAGAAGCTTTCAACTCCGTTTGTCATGGGACCGTTCCAATTCAGTACGGCTGGGGACCTGTTCAACTTCGCGCTGCTTCACGAAGCCATTCACCTCGGAACGATATCAAGCCAGCTAAAGGTTCAGACACGCTAATCAAAGCTTGGAAAGCGTAAACAAGGGCGAATGATCGACAGCTTCATGAATGGAGCTATCATTTTAACGATTAACCATAAGGAGGAAGCCTACATGCAAAAATCCGTAGACTCCGTATCAACCCGAACGACTGAAAGTTTTGAAGCTTTTAAGCAGGCTTTAGAAACAGGGCATACAGCGGATTTTCTTGATAAGGTTACAGATGGTTTTCATTTCTTTGTTCCGCTCCCGCTAGATGGGTGGGATCACAAGCAGCAAGGCAAAGAGCGGTTCGAGGAGCTGGTCAGGTTCGAGCGTTCCGTATTTCAGATGCAGCTGATTCCGCTCGTCTTGATTGAGAATGCGGACCACGGGATGGTGGTATTTCGCTCAGAAGGTTTGTTGAATGGCCGGTCTTTTAGTAATGAGCTTGCCATCGTCTTCGAGTTCGAGGGAGAGCGGATTGCCTCCTTCCGCGAATATGTAGGTATGCCGTTAAAAAACTACGAGGCTCCCTAATGGGCAGGCCGGTCTTGTTCTCCACGGCGTTATGTGGTTTCTAACCGGTTTACTGGGTATAAACGAATGAAAAGCCGCCAAAATCGCGGCTTTTTTGCACTAAAGATGATAGATAAAGCGAGTAGGCAATTTCCAATCTCAGTCACTCAGGTATCATGGGGGATTTACCAACCGATGCGGATGATCAGGCCTTTCGGGTCGCCAACTTCAAGGTAAGCGGCCTGGCCGTTGACATCGTCATACGGAAAACCGTAGGCCAAGCGGTTAATGCTGTGGTCGTGCCAGAATTTTGCGTAATAATTGGCCGGGGCGGCTTGATAGTAATTCGAAACGTTATTCCAGTCGTTGGCCTTGTAAACATGACGTTGAATGGCGGCACAAGTTGCCGCATCCGTTAAAGCGCCGTCGCACCGGAAAATATCCTGGGTGCTGTACGGAGCGTACCCGCCGAAATAGTTGGCATTCGCGCCACCCTGGGCAAAAGAACCGTGAATCGGCGCGACAATGCGATACGGTGCTTGGATCGTGGCCAACGATTTGAAGGCGGCAGGAACTTCCGCCTGGAATTTGGCGAAGATTCCGTTTCGGGTTTCGGATTCCAGCTCGCCTACAGTCTGGTCGAAGGAACCGGATTTATTGACCAGACGATGCTGAAGGGGAAAACCGAATCCGTCGACGCGTGTCGTATTGCCGTGATAGCCGGCGGCGTCAATCGTGAATTCAACGAAATCAAAATAAATATCGCGGTTCGGGTCGGTCGGATTGTTCAGATCGGGGCCGGCGAATCCATCGTTAAAGGTCTTCAAGTACAGAGGAGTGCCGACGCTAAGGAACATTCGGCCCGATGTGATCTGGGGCAATGTGACCCAAGAAGCATCGCTGACCTTATGATAAATGTTGGCGTAGTTGATGCCGTTCTTGGTTAAATGGCCTGGCGCATCATTCAAAGCGCTGGAGATCGGGACCAGATTCCCGTTAAGGTCCAAATAGCTCCACTGGTTGTTGACGGGATTGATGCCGAGAACGCCCCAGTATATTTGCTGGTCGGTATAAGCGCCATGGGTCCCGTTCATGATCTTGACCGAGACGGCACCGTTTGGCGGCATGGGGATGGTGGATGGAAGAATGTCATATATGGAGCCGGAAGAAGAGGGAGGCGGCGTGGAACCCGCGGTGTAAGAAAATACACCTGTGTCATAGGCAGGGATCCCGTTATTGTAAGTAAACGAATAAGTAATCACTTGGCCGGCGGCAATGCCTGAGATGGCCTGCTCATATCGGGATTTTCCGGCATGGTAAGACATTCTGAAATTTTGCTGTTCACCGCCGTTTACTCGATAATGGACATCGACCCAGCTAGTGTTGACGGCGGATTTGAACCATACGGTGGCTGCGCTGCCGGATAATTCAACCCCCTGTGTATAGTCCGCAGCTTCGGCTCTCGTACCGAAAACGGACCAACAGGTCAGCAGCAGCGACAGAACCAGCAGGTAACGCATTCCCTTCTGCATCATCAAATTTCCTCCTTTGGACTTAGGATTAAAACAACTTCGCAATCGGGACTGAAACGGCATCCCTCCTTTATTTTGGCGTGATAATTGGCTGACTGTAAGTGTCAATCCATGCGATGACAAAAAGATTATAATTCCGTTTTCCAAAATTTAGTAGTAGCGGAATTTCGGGATGGGGTTCGCCATTTCGGAAATGGAAGTATGCGCGTGGCAATGACAATGGAAACACCCAAAAAGCAGCTATCCTATGGATGAGCTGCTTTTTGGGTATGCTTCGTTCTTGTTTCTTAGATGTATAGGATAGGGCTAACCCAATCCCTCGAAATCGTGCAATCTGCGCAGGCGGTAAGCGTTCATGGCGAATTCGCGCAGCTCCTCAAGTATGGTGTAATTCGCCCAAGCGCCTGCAAAAGCGCCGATCCCGGGCACCATCTGCAGCATTTTCCGGAAATCCATGGCGTCTCGATACTCGACCTGAAAGGTTTCCCAGTCCATATTCCGGGCATATTCGGTATCGGAGCGCCATTGTTCCTTTTCAATATGCCAACGCTTGACAGAATCGAGCAGCCTGGCACGGTTTTCAGGCCCCGAAAACGTCATTTGAAATACCTTGAGGATGAATACCCGCTCGGAGAAGTGTTTGGTGTCATAACCGTAAACATGCGCCAGCTCGAACAAAAATTTCATTTTAATCGCGATTAAAGCCGGAAAGTCTACCATGCTGAACATGATGCCGCCGGCTCCGGTACCAGCTCCTTCGGCAACCGCGATTTTTTGGTACAGAGCAAACAACGCTTTCGCTTCTTGATCGGCAGCTTCCAGTTCCAGAGAACGCTGGACCGGCCGGCTAGGCGTATATTCTGCTCCGAACAGTGCCGTACGCACGATCGATCGTATGGTGGTCGTTATGATGGTGTGCACCTTCGGGGGAATCCAATGATTAATCCGGCTGCCGATGGTTTTCGATGTTTTTTCCAGCCAGCCCGGCGGTTTGAACATCTGGTGTTCCCAGTCGGCGATCTCCCTCTGTACTTTATGCTCGTAATTCATGATCAATCGCTCCTCTAAACGTCTTCGCTATATTGTAACGAATATCTTCGTGGTTCGGAACAGACCGCGGCAGGTAACAGACCTCGACTAAAGTCCAGTATCGGATTAAGGGTACAAGTCCTGTTCACAGCTTTCTAATAACTTATAAATGGTTGCTAAAGCGGTTTTTAAGTCAGAAGTTTTGCAGTCGTAACTGCGGTGTATCCATAATTTCAGTATCTTGTGCTCTTATTCGATATTCCCCAGAACATCCCGAAATTTGTGATACATTACCCTTGAAGCTTATTATCGAGGAGAGTGAATCTGTCATGCATAAAGTAATTGAACCCAAAATCCTTTACTTCGGGACTTCGGTTGTGTTAATCAGCACAATGAACGAAGACGGTACGCCCAACCTGTCTCCGATGTCGTCAGCCTGGTGGCTCAACCAATCGTGTATGCTGGGTATGAGCAGAAAATCGAAGACGGTTCAAAATCTGATCCGAGAACGGGAGTGCGTACTTAGTCTTCCGTCGGTTGACTTGATTCCTGCTGTGGATCGGCTGACGCTGTTGACGGGCAGCAACCCAGTCCCTGATTCTAAAGCACAGAGGGGCTACAGGTATGAAGCGGATAAATTCGGAGTCGCTGGCTTAACACCACTTCCATCCCTCATCGTTCAGGCTCCGCGCGTCAAAGAATGCCCAGTGCAGCTGGAAGCCAAACTTGTGAAGCTCCATGCATTTGAAGAACCCAGCTCGCTGGTTGCCATTGAAGTTCGAATAGAAAAAATCCATATTGAAGAAGAACTTCTTGTGACTGGGAACCCCAATTATATCGATCCAGCGAAATGGAATCCGATGATTATGAATTTTTGCGAATATTTCGGACTGAGCGAGCAATTGTCTGCATCAAAATTGGCGCCGGTATTCGGACCGGATCCCGTAAAATAGCCTGCTTTCAAAAAAGACACGTTGATCATGCGCGTACAGGTGCGTTACTCGCAGCTTGGAGCTTTGCGTTCTCTGGGATCCAATGCGATTTCCGCAATCCGTAAGAAACGATTACCCGCATGGGATGATAAGGTGGAAGAGATGAACGGCATAGGCCGGAGGAGGAGATCACCATCAGCGTAATTGAGGAATGGATCATCGAATTGAAAAGGGAAGCCGAATCGACACGGGCGCTTCTCGAAAAGCTCCCGGAAGACAATTTTTCTTGGAGACCGCATCCGATATCGATGTCTTTGGGGCAGCTTGCCCTGCATATTGCCGGAGTACCCGGAGGGCTGGCTATATTGTTGGATGATTCGGTCAGCGAGGTTCCGGTTGTACCATTGCCCGAGCCGACTAACCGGCAAGAATTGCTTGATGCACTGGAAAATAGCATGTCACTCGCCGAGACCAAGCTTCGGGCATGGGGAGAAGACGGTCTAAGAGATACCTGGAGGCTCGTCAGCAAGGGGGAGACCGTTTTGGAAGCGCCTCGGATCGACATGGCGCGCACGCTGATGTTCAACCACGTTTATCATCATCGGGGCCAGTTGACGGTCTATCTCCGCCTGCTCGGCATACCGGTACCGGGGATGTATGGCCCGAGCGCGGACGAACCATAAGATACCACCTGCTCCAGAAGGCCGGACTGGAACAAAAGTTATGCTAATTGTCGCGGGCCAACTTTTGGATGGAGCTCCTATTGCTGATTTCGATGAAAGGCCACGGGAAGGCTATCACTGAATTAATCGTTTCACTGGCTGTGTTTATGGGCAGTACAAGCTGAATCTTTCTTTCAAGCCTTCTACGACTTGTTCGGGTATCTCCCTAACCTTGATATCCCCACCTAGAAATAGCAGCCAATTCGTGATTTCGGTCAATTCTTCCACCTTGTTCACATCGATAAAAGCCTTAAGAACGGCTGTGGTTTGGTAAGGATTCGTATACGCAATGGAAAACTTTACAGGATGGTACTTTTTGAACTGGGCAATCGCCTTTGGACCAAGATCAAGGACAAGGTTGATGAGCTCTTCCTGTTTACTCAGCTGCTCTAAAATCTTTTTCTTGCCAACTCTTTTTTTCGTATGGAATCGTTCTATGTCAGAAAGATTGTCGACAGGAATAATCCGTCTCTTTTCTTCCGCTAAGTCAAAGCCTTCAATTAACCATAAGCTTTTTTCACGATAAAGGTGCAGGAGATAAATGGGATAAGATTTTATTTCCTTCTCTTCCTGGATGGAAACCAATAAATAGTTGTCCAGCAGAAGGAGTTGGATGAGTTTTTCTAACATCGGATGGGGCAGGTCGGACAGATCAAGCAAGTCGGGATTATGAGGATTGGTTCCTTCAAACAGCAATATTTGATTTAGTAGAACAAGATCGTCTTGTTGGTTCTCCGAGATGAGGCCGAGTAATTTTTCAGCCAAAGAATGGCGACTCTTTAGATAAGGGAGCTGTTGATTTCGAGTGGCCATAAAGGCGATAAACAAAGCTTTGATTTCAGTGTCGGTAAAGCGGACCGTGGGCAGGACGGAGTTGTTCATGACAAAATACCCCCCATCCCTCCCAACTTCAGCGACAAGCGGCATCCCCATGGCTTCGATTTCTCGAATATCTCGAATCGCCGTCGAGCGAGAAATGTTAAATTCGCGCATTATTTCAGAAATGGTAAAGTGGGCGCGGTTGTTGATATACCGCATGATGGTATTAATCCGCTCAACTTTTTTCATCGGACTCTCCTAAACAGTATCATTTTTTGACATGATTTAAGGTTATTATAAACCTATCAAGTGAAAAGACAAATCATTTGAAAAATTTTAAAAAAGGAAGGTTTTGAATATGGAGAATTATACGCTTGAGGAAAAAGACAGCTTTATCGTATTAGGTATTGGAACCGAACTTAAAAGCGATTACACGGATTATGCCGGCATCAACAAGGAAAAAACGGAATTTTGGGAGTCGGTGAAGCAAGATGGAAGGCTTGATACCTTAAAGGCCATAGCTGCAAATGATTACATTTTTGCCGTAAACGAGGCGGTCAATAACAAGATGATGTATTATGCCGGCGTCATGACGGAGGAGTCGTTACCAGAGGCCACTAGAGTTATTCAATTTCCTAAAGGGGAATACCTCGTTGTAAAAGGGGAAGGGAAAACGGCGGATGAGCTGAGCAATAAACTTACCGGCATTGCCTTTGGCCAAGTATTGCCGTCAGCCAAGGATTTTGCCTATGTCGGCGGGCCGAATGCAACGGTGGAGATGGAAGAGCGGGACGGCTTCGTATGTGGCGAATTGTGGATTCCCGTCGTAAGGAAATAAATAAGATCAAAGGAGAAGCGGCATGGCTTATATCGTTGATTTTAAAAATGTATCTACGGTTGGTTTGGAGTCTTCGCCCGCAGCGGAAGCGCTGGCTGGTTTACGAGCGAATGAGGCGCGTTACTTCATGAACAAATATAAGCATGAATTTACGGTTGTACCAGCCGGCGATAGCCAGGAGACTTTGGATTATGTGAACCGAATATTGAAAGAAGAACGAGATCTTGAGTTTGCGGCCAAACCTTTGGAGACGTCGCGTTTTCAAGTGGAAAATATCCAGTGGGCTTTCGTCTTTTATGAGGATGGCCTCGCGGTCAATGTCATGTATACGGTTGATGATCCTAAGAAGCGGGCTGTCGGTTTTAAGCTTTCGGAGGGGATGGAGGTACCGCAGGAGTTGGAAGGGAAGTTTAAGTTTGCAAGGCAGAAGTCCAAATTAGCCGGCACCATTCGGGGCTCGTTCTTTGTAATTAAAAAGGAATACTAAGCGGTGAGCAGTCAAATAAATAACGAAAACCCAAAAAAGAACCTGAATCCTCTGATTTCAGGTTCTTTAATATTGCAATTACATAGACACGATGATACAATCTGAATGCGGCACTCAGATGTGAGGGTATAAGTATCTCATCTTACAATTTAATTGTACCACGCTAAAAATACCCTTGTCAAATGTTTTTTTTCTCAAATTAATGGTTAGGAGAGATGTTGAATGCGTTCTTTGGTTCTCGATTTTCAAGACATGGAACAAAACCAGCTGTTGCTCGTTGGCGGAAAAGGAATGAATCTAGGAGAATTAGCAAAAATCGAAGGAATACACGTACCGGAAGGATTTTGTGTTACAACCGCGGGATATCAAAAAGCCATCGAACAAAACGAAACCTATCATGATTTGCTGGGACAGCTAGCCATGCTAAAAGCAGAGGATCGGGAGCGAATTGGTGAAGTCGGCAGGAAGATCAGGCAAATCATTATGGACGCAGAGATTCCTGCCGACGTCGTGAAAGCCGTAACTCATTATCTCTCTCGGTATGGCGAGGAACATGCTTATGCCGTGCGTTCCAGTGCGACAGCTGAAGATTTACCGCATGCCTCCTTTGCCGGTCAACAGGACACCTATTTAAATATCATCGGGACAGAGGCCGTCTTGAAGCATATCAGTAAATGCTGGGCATCCCTATTCACGGATCGCGCCGTGATCTACCGGATGCAAAATGGATTTGACCACAGTCAAGTTTATTTATCCGTGATCGTTCAAAGGATGGTTTTCCCGCAGGCTTCAGGGATACTATTCACGGCAGACCCGATGACATCCAATCGAAAGCTGCTGTCCATCGATGCCAGCTTTGGACTTGGAGAAGCGCTGGTCTCCGGTTTGGTATCTGCCGATTGTTACAAAGTACAGGATGAGGTCATCGTCGATAAGAGGATAGCCGCCAAAACATTGGCGATTTATGGACGACAGGAGGGCGGAACGTTGACCCAGCCGATTGCTCCCAATCAGCAAAAGATCCAAACCCTTACCGAACAACAAATTTTACGGCTGGCACGCATCGGAAGACAGATTGAAGCTTATTTCGGCCGGCCGCAAGATATCGAATGGTGCCTGGCCGATGACGTGTTTTATATCGTTCAGAGCCGGCCGATCACGACGTTA
>NZ_JAVFHM010000128.1:0-96427 GCF_041954005.1 Priestia sp. BR_2
GGTAAACGCGCTATGACGGCTACGACACACGGATGTTTGCTCTTTGAAAACTACATACGCCAACGCTTAACCGGCAGATGGAAAACTGCTCATCAAACCAAAATCAAAAGAACGCTCATCGCCGCTTGGCTAGACCGGCAAACGAAGCCGGATGTTAAGGGGTTTAAATCCAAATAGGGAGTGAATGTCTTGATCGAGTGTATTCTGAAAAAAATTCAAGCTAAACGTTCCAATAGTCACAGCACTAAGGCGGACATCAATCGGATTATCTCAGCCATGAATACAGGTTGCTGGGAAGCCGTTTATTAAAGCCGATTGTATAAAAAATTCAGTGGAGAGTATTGTGAGCTACTGCAATACGTCCACGGTGCGATGGAGGGGAAGCGATGAGCTATAACGACTTTGATGCTTTGTATCCAAGACAAGATCATGGTTTTGAAAGCGAACTTTCAAGCGAAGTTGAAGAAAGCTTTATTGATTGGCCGTGGGACCCGGATGACTTTGTGTCCGGCCCTTTTATCGAAGAATAACAACTAGGATCGCATCGGGACATGTTTTTATTTCACACTTTAGGGGGATGAACGGATGAAAAAACCAGTCGCCGCACTGTTCGAAATTAACGATAACAACGAACTCGTTATGAGCTGTAAAGGGCCTGTGGGAGAGAGTCATTTTGTATTCTCGGTACCGGAGGGGTATACCCCTTCTGACCATATGCCAAATCATACTTGTGATGAATGGATGTATCGTATCCAGGATGCGAAAGCTGCCGGTGAACTCTCAGGAGATCTTGCGGATAAGATGATTTTGAGCTTGCAGCGACTGCCGGACTTATCCCCGAATCAAAAAGTGTGTGTTTCCTTTAGTTTGGGCAAAGACAGTGAAGCTGTTTCTATTTTGGCAGCGATGAAGTATGACAAGGAACAACTGATGATGCTATTTGCGGATACGGAGGATGAGTGGCCCGAAACCTATGATTTTCATCCAATTTATGAATCATGGATTGGTATTCCCATTACGACTCTGAAGACCGAAGGGATCCATCGGCTTTTACGTGAGCGAATGCCCTTTTGGCCAATGATGGGGAGGCGGCACTGCACCAAAAATTTAAAGATGCTGCCGCAACGGGATTATCTCGATGAGCAGGGCTTTGATCAAGTACGGAAACAGGGGAGAGCCAAAATACCACCTATTGCACGTTTTCGGGATAAGACGCCGATCGAAGTCCAACAGCCGGCGCCACTCATGTTATGTGGCGAGAGATGGGCTGAATCTGAAAATCGCTCCCAACTCCCCTATGAATCCAGGGATGATCTTATCCTTCGATACACACAGCGTCCGGTCTTGGAATTTACGATTGAAGAGATATGGGAAATGATATTCTGGGTCCGAGCACCCTTTAACCAGGTCTACCATTACGTTAAGCGCTGTGCATGCGCCGGTTGCCCATTTGCTTCGAACAAGGAGATTGAGATCTTGGGTGAACGGCATCCGCAAATGTTAGAGGAGTGGTGCGTAACTGAAAAGATCATTGGCTACCCGTGGAAGAAAGTCGGATTTCGTTCGATCTATATGAAACTGGTTCAAGAACGAAGACTTGGAAAGTATAAAGTTTCTGTATTGGAAGGTACAGAGAAGTACTCGGCACGGCAAGATATCATCACATCGAATAAAGGAGAGATCGCATCATGAGTACAGTCGATGAGCAGTTAGTATTTGACTTGGACGGTATCCCGATGGACATGCCCCTGGAGATCAAGCCAGGGGATCCTATCGAGATTTTCCCATTAAACGAGTATGATCATGTCATCTTAAATATTTCAGCCGGTGCCGACTCCATGGGCTGTCTCTTCGAACTTATTAAACAGGGATTGGATTTATCTAAATTGGAGCTATGGCACCAATGCGTAGATGGGCATGGGGATCAGTACAGGGAATTTTGGGACTGGCCTTGTACGGAATCGTATATTGAGAGTGTAGGGAAGTATTTTGGCGTACCGGTTTATTACCAATGGAGGGATCAGGGGCTATATGGGGAGTTAATGCGCGAAAATCGTTTGACCGGGGATGTATTCTATGAGGAAGATGGTCAGATTGTTCGCCTTCCAACAACCAAAGGCAAGAAGAGTACAAGGCGTAAATTTCCAGCACAGAGTGCAGACCTTCAGATCCGTTGGTGTAGTGCTGCCGCTAAATCGGATCCGGCTAGGCGCGTGCTGTGTAACACTCCACGTTTGAAGGGGACACCGATGAATCCTAAAAAGATACTCTTTATTACCGGTGAGCGCCGATCTGAGGGAGGTAACCGAGCGAATTATCATAAAGCGGAGAAACATATATCCAGCACAAAATCCCGTATCGTGCACCACTGGAGACCAGTCATAGATGGTTCTAAACATAACATGTTTGAGCTGCATCGAGCGTTTAGTATCATGCCGCATCCAGCCTACTATCTTGGATTTGGTCGAGTGTCTTGTATGGGGTGTGTTTTTTCTACAAAACATCAATGGAAGGCCATTCAGCATATCGCCGCTGAACGTTTTCAACAATTCGTGGATACCGAAATCGAAATTGGTCATACCGTCAACGTGGATATGAACCTGATTGAAAAAGCAGCCAAAGGAGCGCTCGAGAAAGTCTTGCCATTGGAGGATCCGCGGTTACCAGGTTGGATTAATCTTACGCTGAGTCGATCATTCGGTGTGGATGATTTAATCATGAAAGAGTGGGTCATGCCGATCGGCGCAGATCGGGGATGCGAGGGAGGGCCCCAGTAGGGTCAAGGGCGGTATTCAGCGCGCGGGCTGTCCGGTCCGGCCGCATGCAGCCTCCCCGGCCAGCCGGGGCCGGCCTTACGGCCGGAAGGTAGGTCAAAATTTGATTTTGACCCTTCTATTTGAGGAATGATAGCTATGTTACATGGTATAATAGAGGTACATATGTTCCTGCATTTTCACATCATGAAGTTAGTTATTCAGTTGCTAACTACGGTAAGCTATGAATGGAGGTTTGTCTTGATGAAACCATTATCATTAAAGGAACTAGAAGAGATTGGTCGCCTGGCAGCTGATAATGCCAGAAAATCGGCACATGAAGCTGGTACGTTCTTCAGCTATTCAGAGAATGGGAAGATCATTCGTGAATATCCGGATGGTCGTAAAACGGAGGTGGCATATGACGAACGAGGCCATGTCAAAGAAACTCCTATCTCCTGAAGACCGGCCATCGATGACGGTTTTTGCTGGCACAAATGGTGCAGGTAAGTCCGAGTTGACGAACATTCTAAAACATCGGAATCCAGATGTGGTTGTCATCGATGCGGATGAAATTGCAAGAGGTTATCGTCATTTACCCCAAAACAAAGCCGATTTTGCTGCCGGACGTGAAGCTGTGAAGCGTGTTCGGGACTGTATCCAATCCGGAAAGTCTTTCTCGATCGAAACGACCTTGGGTGGGCAGAATGCAATAAGGCAAATGGAGCTTGCAAAACAAGCCGGATTTAAGATCAATTTGTATTATGTAGGCCTTGATAATGTGAATCTTCATATCGAGCGTGTAGCTCAACGTGTAGCTAAGGGAGGCCACCACATTCCTGAAGAAGATATTCGGCGGCGATATGTGACTTCACTTGAGAATCTTCCGAAGGCTATGCGTTTGGCAGACCATTCTTATTTGTTTGATAATTCGAAGGTGTACCAAATTCAAGCCGAGGTTTACCGTGGACTGACGAAGTATCAAGCGCCTGCAAATGAAATGACCGCATGGGCGAAGTCGGCGATGAATGAATGGAATAAGGGGTTAAAGGAAGTACATAAAGAGTTGCAAAACGAACAGCAAAATCTTTCGCAGCAGCTGAAGGAAGTGCGGAAAGAACTATACGAACTTGAAAGTCCGATCAGGGCCCAACATGAATTATCGAAATTAGAGGCTCGTAAAGCAGATCTGGACAAGCGCTATGAGGCCTTAAAACCAAAAACGATGATCGATAAGATCCGGCAGCCAAACAAACATGAGCTTGAGAAAGTCGTACAGCGTCAAAACTCGGTTAACCGCGATATTAAAATCATCCAGAATCGTATTCCTGGTCCGGCCGAGATGAATGTAATTAAGGCTTCAATTGCATCTACCGTTTCTCTTGCGGAGCTACTGGATAAAGCACTGAAAGAATGTACCAAACAGGTGATGGCTGTTGGTAATGAATTATCCAAACGTGAGCTGCACCAAACCATGTCCCAAGTTCAACAGAAGGACGTGTATCAATCACCTAGTATGGAACGTTAGAGGTTATTCAGGATTCTACTTCGAGAAGGGGTGTCGTATGAGATTTGATTTTTTTAATGATACCGGTAGAGAGGTTCGGATTCACCCAGCCACCTTTGATAGTGGGTGTGAGGTAAATGCTGAGAAGATTCAACCACTTGAGACTCGGACTTTTTCCTTGCCTGCAGGTACCTTTCCAAGTATGAAGCTTTGGGATCACGGTGATTTTTTGATGATTTTTGTGTGGAGTTCCCCGTTAACTTAGGGTTTTGGAAGATTTTTGAGTATAAAGTCGAGGCTGGCCTTTACATTAGGCCAGCCTATTAATGATCACCAATTCTCTTCCTAGTTAAGATTACCATCTCCTTATTTGTTATTTTAAAATTAACGTCTAACTTTATTGATCTTGATTTTGTTCCTGGCCTGAAGGGGTTTTTGGTGTACTGCTCTGATAAACTGTTCGGACTAACAAATTCATCGTTTTATCCAGTTGCCCTAGCCGTTTTTCCAACGTATCCATTTGTTTATTGAATTTGACCAGTATCGTTTGCAGTAGGATAAGGGATAATGCGATTGGAAATCCAACATTTCCAATGAGTTGTACAAAGGCCTCGAATTCCATAAAAGCACCTCCTTTCTGTATTCGATAAATATATTCTAATATATTACGTTACGTTGCGCTATATAATTAAAGACATAGCATAAAATATGTGTTATAATGACATAAAAGATATGTTTTATATTTAGGAGGAAGCATGAATGATTAGTAAAGAAAAGCCCCCTAGGTTGACGGTTTATCTTCCTGATCTTGCGAAAAGTGAATTGGAACATATGTCCAATCAGACTGGTTTATCCCAGTCTCAATTGGTTGTTATGGCTACGCTGGGGCTGTTAGCAAACTATAAGGCTAAGGGCAATGGGATATTTACAGAATTATTGAGAATCGAGCAAAAGAAAGCAGAAGATATATTGTAGTACGTAACGTTTCACTATATAATAACAACAGCGATAAGGAGGGTTCGTATGAAGTACATGATTAACCTTTTTGGCTATAATGTGGATTGCGAAATCAAGGTCAATAATGATGGCTTAAGTATTGAAATTCCTGAAGAAAATCAACATGCCCTTAAACAATACTTAATTCGCGTACTTCCTAAGTATGGGAGAGAAGCTTCACATGATTCACCGTTGGATTTGTTGGTAGAACTTGCTATAGAAGCTGAACGAACATTAGATGGTCGTATGGTTGAGCCTAAACTTAAATTGCCGTATGAATTCCAACCGGAGATCAAAGAAAAGCTGATTGAAGCAGCTGCTTTACAGGACATGTCCGCAACGCAACTGCTAATACGTATCATCGAGAAAAAATACCAAGAAGTTATGGGTCAATAGGAGGAGAAGGCATTGGCTTACGGTAATAAGGTGAAGTTTCACTATGATGTTCCGGCTTATATAAAAAAGCAATTGGCTGAAGCTGCCAAGAAGCTTAACATGACAGCTACAGACCTGCTCTCGAAAACGATTGAAGAAGAATATGAACGTGTCATGCAAGAACAAAAAGGATCCTCTAAGCAAAATTAAGCTCTTTCAGATAGCTTTCTATGAAAGCTATCTGTTCTTTTGTTACGGTCTGATAAGAATATTCATTTCCAATATCATCAAATGAAAAAATGTGGCACATTGTATACGATTCCAATTGATTTTCTTCTACTAAATAAATGAGCCTATTTGGATAGTTCTCACTGATCCTGCAGAAGAAATTAGAGGTAGGACTTGATTCCATTATATCCATGATATGTAGGTGGAGCTCAGTTGATAGACGAGGTGGTGTCAAGAAATCGGATTGATTAGTAGAGAATTTGCCTTGGTTAATTACCATATGTACACGCCCCCTTTTGTTTAATCTAGACTAGGCTTGTTAATTATACCAAACATATGTTCTCATGTTAAGGATATAGTTTCCTCTATTGTATATTTTTTACGACTCATCTTGATAAATTGTTTCAGATTATTCGGTTACATTTTTGCAATTATATTACTTTTTTGTATGTGAAACGATTATATCATATTGCGTTACGTAACGGAATACATTTAGAGGATATAATTTCCATTGCCCAAATATTTAGCTATCTATGTTAATTAGGACGCTATATTAAGCACTTTTTTCGTTCACTCTAAGTAAGTGTGAATGGCTGGAGGGAAAAGAGGATGAGATATTTTCTTGTTGGTGCATAGGGATGTAGGGAAATGGGTAATTGAATATAAATAGTTTTTTACTTTTTTGGCAACAAATTGAACATGTCGTGCGTTTATATTAATACAGATCATTTGTAGGAGGTATTGTTAGTGAAAAACAAAAAAATTTTCTCGATCTCGGTCGTAGCGCTTAGTATTTCGTTGGTACTGGGTGGAGCATACGCTTTTGGATCTGGTAAAATTAAAATCGTTGTAAATGGGGAGAATATCGCGACCGATGTTGCTCCTAAGAATGTAAATGGCCGAGTAATGGTACCAATCAGCACCATTTCTAAGGCGCTTGGGGCCAATGTCTCATGGGATTCCAAAACACAGACAGTCTCCATCAAACAAGGGACTTCTAATGCTCCAGCAGTAAATGATGTTTGGAATCAATCCCTCAATGATACGTATGGTGAGGAGTGGGCTGCGGTCAAGAGAGTGATTGACCAGTTTATTCTAGGGTACGATGGCCAGGATGAAGAATTGGTTAAGAGCCTTGTTGTTGAAGGTTTTGATAAGACATTCATTGCCCCAGGAGTTTATGTTCCTGTAGGCGGAAATTATCCTTCCTTATTAGATCATGATATCATTGATGCGAAAAAGACGGGTACAGTGGAGGGTAGAGGCGAGTATAAAGTACGTGTTAAATTCGTAACTTATGTTGGTCTCTCTTCACCAGTTGAAAATACATGGGATATTGATGTAACCCCGAAACCATCGAAAGTGGATGAATATCTAATTAAGAAAATTGATAGATCAGCGAAGGGCCTTTCATCGTACACGGTTTTCCCTGGTCTGACATTCAAAGATGAAGGCTAGAAAGTGAAAAAGGTTTCCAAGAAGCATATATACTTCTTGGAAACCTTCTTTATTACGAGATACATACAATGGCAGCAGGAGTGCTTAGGGATCCGGCAGTGGATGTATAAATTTCATGGTTCACACTTGTTCCCTTTGGCACTGTTACTGTTGCAATCAGAACCCCTTGTGTGCTTGACTCGAGTTTCGGTACTTTGTAGGTTGTACCGTTATTCCACCTTACGGCTCCACCGTAACTTCCGCCTCGCCCTGTAAGATAAATATTAACGGTTCGATCAGTGGTGGTTGGGTTTCTAAGTGTAATAGGGGTTTTATATACAACTCCGTAGTGTCCCTTGTTCGATTCTACTGCATTGTCTAGGTCATAGCTGTCCTTTTTAACCATAATATTATCATTTACATTGTTGTTGATCGCATACGCTTTATTCCCACTTCCTAAGTCGTATGTGATATTTTGAGAGAATGTTGAATTAGCAAAACCAGTAATATTGGAGAACGGCCAGGATCCACGTGGGTGATCACTATTTGGATTTGCCGGTCCATTTTGAATGGTTCTCAAATTTGTGGTTGTATTGGTCGAAGCAACGGTACGCACTTTGTAAGACATTGCTGCGGAAGAGGAGATTTGAAATTCAAGTGCGCCGCCAACAATTTGATCTTTTGGAACGGTCCATTCTTGGATCAATCCGACTTTACCAGCGGCAACCGATGTGTCAATGATGGTGTCACTCGTCAAAGAAGAACCGACAAGTGAAGCTGCTGTACACTGCCCTTGTCCAATATAGTTGGTTGTTAATGCAACACAGTGTTGAAGATTAGAAACGGTAATTGGACTCGCGCCAGCGTTTCCAATCGTTACACCGAATTTCATGGGTGCTCCGGTTTTATTCACATGCCATACGTATACGCGGTAGTAAACTGTTGTTTGACCAGAAACGGAATCATGCCAAAGAGTAGCGGTTCCGTTCGTAAAGTTGTTTGTATATACTGATTCCGGGTTGTCAGACATTAAGAACCGACGTGTGTTGTTTCTTTGGCCGTAGAGACTTAACGAAGGTGCTACATTCGGGATGGTCACGGCAGATTTTACATTTGTCGTACATGTTGGTATTTTTGGCATAATTAACCCTCCAATAATAGTGTATTATAATTTGTTATATACCGTATCGTTACGCATTATAATGAGTCGGAGTTTTTCTGGGATAAATATAACTCAAGCGTATCCCTCACTGAATTATACAAGAAAATCTCTAACCTAAATCGATTATATTATATAGCGTGTCGTTACGCAATATTTTTTTCGTTGTTATATGAATTTACCGGAAAATGGAGGAGAATATTGCCTCTTTGATATATGATAGAAATAGCCTGGGGAGAAACTAGTTTTCAAAGACGCTTTGTAGTAATAAGATTTTTTACACAAAAAATAAGCTGCCGGTAGTTGATGAGCTGGCAGCTTAATTTCTCATTCCATCCTTTATGACAATAGTTCTAGAAAGCTAAATCATTTTTGTTAGAAATGATTCAAAAAAGCGAAATTTTCAATTAACTTGTTCCATTACGATAACAATTGCTACTTATTTAATAAATCCTCAATCAAACTAAAATTATATTCTTTATCAAGCTTATACCAACTCTGATATTTCTTGTTTTTGTGAATTGTACTATGGATACGTATATTATTCTTATTTGTTAAAAGTATAGTGAAGTTGTTGCTGAGGTCAGCATTAATTCTGATTTCGTATGTTGTATCTGGATTTTGGGTATTTCTTGTACTTTTTAATTTCAGATCAGAAAAACTATTTATAATATCATGTATCGTTGATTCATCAGTTATTCGTATTTCTTTTTCATCAGGCTCACTATAGTTTTTAACTATATTAATATAATTGATCTCTTGAGTGTCCTTTATATGATCGAGAACAAGTTCTTTAAATGAAGATTTGGACTGGATTATGGACATAGTGATTCCAGCAACAACAATCAACAGAATTAAGATTAGAGCTATGTACCAATACTTTTTTTTCTTCATAATGATAAGAAGCTTTCATAGTTTTTATCGTTCTTTACAATTTGTGTAGTCGTCATTTTTTACCTCCATTTTAAATACCTATTACTGTAAATTAAATTGATTTTAACATATATATAAGAAAGTAAAAACCAAATTATTCATTTTTATTAAATTATGACAAACATTATATAATTATTTATTCCTGATCAATTAGCCAGTTCCTGGGTAGATCGATGATTTGTAATTTAAACGGGTAAGGTGATATATAGGGAATGGGAATTACTTGAATGTTATTAAAAATAAATACCTGGCCCCAATGTACAGGGGCCAGGTTTACTATTGTTATATTGACATTTTTTAGGTCTGACTAATCCAAACACCATTTCTGCGAGCACGAAGGCATCTTCCAACACGTTGAGGGTAGCGAATAACTTGGCGTCCATAGGAAGTGGTAACAGTGTACTCAAGCCATGCAACCTCGTATTCAACAGCATCGTATGCTGGATAATCTCGCAACCAGTATTCGATATCGCCTAAACCAACGTACCCTTCTTCAGCAGTTTGCTTAACGTAATCATTAGTCCAACCCCCTGCAATAATTCCTATAACCCCTGCTGCAAGGAGCGGAACAGAAGCTGCACCAAAAAGGCCATATACAGCACCAATACCGGCAATTCGATCAAGATTAGCCTTGAACTGGTCCTGACTTAGACGGTCACGTGCAGCCTTGAATATTTCATGTTGTACTTTTCGCGTAACATAAGCTTCATTGAGCGTAAAAATTGTATTATCCCAATATTCTCGAACATCTGCCATTATAATCAACCTCCAAGATAAGAATTGTTTTTTAGTTAGACCGATACTAAAGGGATAATAATCAGAGAATAAGTTGTATCCCTCAACTTATTTGATTATTTAGTTCCTCTAACTTGTTTTCATTATATTATATAGCGTATCGTTACGCAATATAATATTCACAATTTTATTGTTTTTTTTGGTGTATACAGATGGTTGGAGGAATAGCGACGAACAGGGATTAAGATAAGTTATAAAGAATGCGGTTATATGGCTTTGGATATTTTATAAGGAGAGGATGGCAAGATCAAAAATGTGTGGGTTATTTACTCTAATAAGCGATATACATTATAGATACTTTTGATATGAAGACGCCAAGCCCGGTAGACATAACAAGCATAGAAATTATTGCAATATGAGACTTGGAGAGCATACATATATATTTCCATCTAAGTGTGAGAGTGCCACTTTCGCTTGTACTACCACTAATCCCCCCGTTCGTTCAGTCGGGCAGGGAAAGCGACTCACAGGCTCTACGCAGCAAGCTGCCAAGAGCCTGTAGATTCCATTTCCCTTCTCATCCTCCTTTGCGTTCCGAAGCCTTTTAAAAGCCATACCTGTACGACCGGAGCCTCCACATGCGGAGGCTCTTTTTTTGATGTTTCGAAGATGCAGAAATTGAAGGTTAGCGAACAGATCCTAGTTATGCGATGGCGACTGTTTCTCTCGTTTTTTCCGCAATCATCCGTGGGCGTGTCGTATCCGTCATGATAGCCAATCATCCAGAACCCCTCCAGGCAAAGGTGAAAAAACTTTTTGGGATTTCGCCAAAAACTTTTTTCAGCCCTCCGGGCAGACCTTTGCCTTCCTGGAACCTGCATGATTTACCGTGGCTATGACGGCTACGACACACGGATAAATTGCTCTTTGAAAACTCCATACTCAGCAGCAACTACGCAAGTCAGATCTCTGTTCACAAACCTTTAAACACCGCGCTCATCGCCGCTAAGGCTAGACCGGCCCTCGAAGCCGGATAAGGGGTTAGGCCCCAATCCCAATATCCATAAGGAGGAAAACATACATGAAAGAGACCTCGCTTTCTACTTGGTTTGAAACGTTTTTCGATGAAAAGAAGCTAGAGGATGAGATCTACACGATCGAGCACGAAGGACAAATTCACATTATGGAAACATCGGTTGTCATCGAATACATCATTCACCACACGGATTCAGACTCTCAACGTAAAATTCAACAGGTTTTGGTGAAGATGGATTTCCATCATAGGAGTCACAAGACGTTTCATGATTATTTGAAGTTTTTGGCGAAAGCCTACATTCAAGAGTTTGCTTAACCAATCAGATTTTCTGATTCCATCCAATGAAAAGGTAAAGGGGATTGATGATATGTCACAAACGGTTGAAATGTTAAATATCTCAGGTAAGGAAGCAAAGAAGCATATTGCTGAAGCACTCAAAATCGTTTTTCCTGGCGTTAAGTTTTCGATGCGGAGTTCATATGACAGTGTTTACGTCACCTGGACGGATGGACCGTTAACGATCGAGGTGGAACGCGTTCTGAATCGGTTTGAAAGTTATACCCGCGTGTTGTGTGTGACGGATTATAAAAAGGCTACGGGTTATGAGTGGAAGGGGCAGCATTTTCTCGGGCCCGAGTTTCTTTCCACGAGCCGGTCATTGTCAGATGAGCGGAAGTCCATTCTCTTTCGAGAATTAGAAACCCAAGGTTCTCAATGGGGAGATCTTAATGTATCCGAACGCTATGAAGTGGAACGAGATTTGATTCGAAGAGGTCTCTTATACGGTGTGTCCCCCCGGGATTGTCCTGATCTTCTGTTGGATTCGAAGCCAGTGATAGATAACCGAAAGAAGCCCAATATCTCGACCCCTGAAATCAAACCTACTATTGAGATGCTTCGGCCCTTGGATGAGCTTGCTGGTAAAAAGCTTGCTAAGGTTTTGCAGTTTCCCATTCAAAAGCCTGTAGATCGGTTAACCCCCGTTCAGCGATTAAAGCTGAAGACGCTGCAGCTCTTCATCGAGAAAGAGGATCTGACTGAGTTGTCATTTGAGGGCGCGGATATTGATCAGCTTTTTGAAATGGTTGCTGAGGAAATCTGCAGTAACTGATTCCAGTCCAAATAGGAAAGGGTTTGGTGATGAAAGATGAGTAAATCATCCGAAAAGATGTTATCCATCGAGAATGAACTGAAGCAAGTTTCCGAATTGCTTGAAACGCGGCGCAGCGAACTCGAACAGCTGGCATGCAGACTCGAACCCATACATCAGGATGTAGTCTCACTTTCTCAGACTTTGGATCAATTGATTCTTCGTTTTATGAAGCTAAAGAGGCAGCTGCTTCAGGCAAAAGCCAAAGAGCCGACTACTAAAAAGTAATCGGCTCTAATGGGGGATGCGTATAACTTCGCAGGCTGTACGCCCCCTAATCTTATCAAACAGGGGAGAGTGTATTCAATGTTCACTAATGAGGCTTTGTGGAACTTAATTGGTTTTATTTTATTTTTTGGTGTAATCGCTACGGCTATTTATAATGCAGGGCGCCTGGACATAGAGGCAGATGATGCGGATGTCGTAACGGAAATGGCTTTTGAATATCACAGGCCGGTTCAATCCAAGGGTTGTTCGTTTATTTATCCAGGCTCTGATGGTCAAGTACAAATAGGGAGGATTCAAGGATGAAACTGAGAAAAGTTGCTATTTTGGTCGGTGTGTTCTTTATGCTAATGGAATTTTCAACGGTAACTTTGTTTCAGCAAATGATTGCCCTTTCGAAGAAGAATAAACTGCCGGTGGATGAGCTGGTGGCGTTTCAAATGAAGATCATGGACATGATCGTGCTCTTTATGATGATAGCCGGCATAACTTTTTTGGCTCTTATCATCGCTCTAACTATTCGTGCTTTTAAGCCGGACCGAACGGATCCGGCAGAAGCTTAAATAATTTCTTTGGGTTTGAAATTGATTAGATATGATGAACTGAAAAGGAGGATCATTCATGATAGACTTCACTGGTTTGGAGGTACGCTGCAGATATTGTGATGAGCCTTTTGATGGTGATGAGCTTGATCCGAATGGTGGAGGTATTGGTGCGGTTACTGTGATGGATACAATTTTTTTAGTCCGGATGCCAATTGGCACCGATTCACTCTGATCATGGAACAAGGCTCTTCAGAAAATGTGAAAATGCCAAAGTGTTCCCTTAATAAACGACTTTCCTTGATACGCTATCCAGGTGGAAAAAGCAAGATTGCGGATTACATTTATCAGAAGATTAACCCTGTTAAATCCGAAAGGCTTGTCAGCCCTTATGCAGGCGGTGGCAGCGTTGAACTAGCTTTGCTTTATAGCGGAGTAGTAAAGAACCTGGTATTAAATGATTATGATTTTGGAGTCTATTCTTTGTTTCGTTTGATTCAGGATTTCCCAGATGCTCTAATCCTGGAGATTCAGAATCATGAGCCTACTCATGATGACTTTATAAGCGCTAGACAGATTATCAAGTCAGGGTATGCCGGTTGTGATTTGTTTGATGCTGCTTGGAGTTTGCTTGTAGTTAACCGACTTGCTTTTTCAGGGATTTATAAAGCCAATCCTTTGGGGGGGATTCGAGGCGATCGAACCAAGCTTTTATCCCGATGGAATCCCAGTGATTTATGCCGGCGTATTCGGTTGATTCATGAGATGAGTCATCGGTATACCGTGTTGAATCAAGATGCATTAGAGGTCATCGAGGAGGAGTACTGGGGGAATCGAACAACTATTTTTTTGGACCCTCCTTATTATCATCAGGGAAAGAACCTGTATCGGTACTTTTACGAAGAAGAAGATCACCTGGAGTTGCAGTTCCTGCTGGACGAGCTGCACAAGGGGTTCCCTTGTGCAGATATCTTGCTATGTTATGACGATGCCGATTTTATTGAATCGATTTATAAGTATCCGAAAATTGAGCGAATTCAACGAAAATTTAGCGCCTGAACAGCGCAGCTTGGAGAACATTTATTATCTAGGGGGATGACATATGCAATTAGTTCGTGAAGATTGGAAGTTATTTCGCAGCATAGAGACTCTTTGTCAGAAGGCCGGTGTGCACCGGCAGTTTATACCCTTGCTTGTCGTAAAGGAATTGGTGGACAATGCTCTGGATGCTACTGGTGACTGTCAATTGGAGCTTGTTGATGATCATAGTTTTCGAGTGACAGACCAAGGAGCCGGCATTGATCCGGAATGGATAGAACAGTATTTTTCGATCAACCGACCGATGATCTCATCTAAATTGCTTCGGTTGCCGAGTCGTGGTGCTCTTGGGAATGGACTGCGCGTGGTAACTGGTTCCGTAATAGCCACGGGTGGAAGCCTTGTAGTTGCTACACGAGGGCAAGTTTATAAGATCCATCCACAAGAAGATGGGAGCAGCACAAAGGAGTGGGTCGGCTCTGACAGCCATATGGGCACTTCCATCCTTGTAAAGCTGGGCATGCCAGTGAACCAGGATACTCTTGCCTGGGGGAGGACGGCAATTGCCTTCACTAGACATGGGAGTATGTTCTCCGGATTGTCTTCACCGTACTGGTACACATCTGAAGCCTTCTATGAGCTGGTGAATGCTGCGAATATGCCAACCGATACATTTGTTTCATTATTCTGCAGCCGCCGCAAGGCTAATGACATTCTTAAACGATTGGAACACGAAGCCGGGACTTTACTCTCTTCAACGGATCAGTTCACGTTTGCAGATACAGAGCTTTTACTGGAGATGATGCGTGATCAAATACGTACTCCTGTCCCACAAAAGTTAGGGGAAGTTGGAGACTGTTTTATGCATATGGAGCACTCTAAAAAAGCAGGGGAATTCTGGATGAGCTCCGGGCGAGGGAAGTTCAATGCACGAATCCCTGTAGTAGTCGAAGCTTGGGTTGGCATTCATAAAGGGGATAGTGATTCCAATGAATCTGGATTGACGATATGCGTCAATAAAACACCTGTAACAGCGGATGTTAATATCAGTACAAAACAGGCTACGAGTACACTTTGGGGTGGAGGGTTATACATTGATGTGCGGAGTCGCCCGGCAAGTTTTTTTATCAATATCATAACCCCTTATATGCCAATTACAAGCGACGGCAAAGCTCCGGACTTTCGGATGATGTCTACATTGATCGAAGATGCAGTGAAACGGGCAGCGTCAAAAGCTAGAAAGGTACATCTAACCGATTTATCAGGAGGTCGGAGCGAGAAACAGATCATCGTAGATAATTTGGATGCTGCCATTGAGAAGACCAGTGGGGGAGGCCAGTATATATTCAGTCAGCGACAGTTGTATTATGCAATCCGGCCTTATATTATGGATGCTTTTGAGGGGAAACAGCCTAATTATAATTACTTCTGCGCGGTTATCACGGACTATGAAGCTGAGTATGGAGATATATCTGGGATGTATCGAGATCCACGCGGTACACTTTATCATCCACATACAGGGGAAGAGATTCCTTTAGGTACCATAGCTGTACAGCAATATAATCGGCCGCGATGGACATTTAATAAAATCATATTCATTGAAAAAGAAGGGTACTTTGCAAGCTTACGTGATGTTGGATTTCCAGAAAAATATGATTGTGCTCTTTTGTCATCGAAGGGTTATGCATCGAGGGCTGTAAAGGATTTGTTTGACCTTTTGGGTGAGACGGATGAAGAGATCCAATTTTTCTGTGTGCATGATGCGGATGCAGCTGGGACTAAGATTTTTGAAACGCTGCAGGAGGCTACGAGTGCAAGGCCAGGTCGTAAAGTGAAGGTGATCAATCTCGGATTGGATCCGGAAGAAGCGATTGAGATGGGGCTTCAGGTTGAGTCATTTGATGAGACGTCTCGCCGGCGCCCGGTTGCTGATTATGTATCATGGGAATGGGCTGATTGGCTCCAGCAAAACCGCGTGGAATTAAACGCTATGAGTACACCTGAATTTATCGAATGGCTGGAAAATAAAATGCACGAACACGGCGTTGGGAAGGTCATTCCTTCATATGAAGTGCTCACTGCTGTATTTGAAGAAAGTGCTGCTGAGGCCGTCCGAGAACGTGTAAGAAGAGAGATCCTCGAACGAAACTCTTATGAGCAGCTGGTGGATCTCGAGCTAATCAAGGCTAGGGGTGATATCGAACAAGCTAAAATTGATATTCAAAGTGTTGTATCTGAGAAACTTGATGAGAATCCATTACATCGATGGGATGAACCGGTCCGTAATTTGGCTCATAATATCATTAATACCTAATTAGATGGAGAAAAAAAGCGCTGCTATCCGCAGCGCTTTTTTCTTTTAATGGTTTTTATATGCCTTTGATCTTGAAAGTGTGGTCTCAACTCTGGTCCGTCGTTTATGACCAAATGTTGATCCTTCTTTAGGGTTACTTTGCGGTTTGATTCTTTGCGGTTTAGACGTTTCGATATAACCTGGTTTATACCATAAATCTCTCATGCGATTAAGTACATACGGATCCTTTACCCTTTGACTCCAGGTGGGCCCGAAAAAGAGTTCTCCCAACTGTTCATCAGACGGGTTGTTTACTGCTTTGGCAGACATGTAGTTTCGTAGTTGTTTAACGAACTGGAACTTAACACGTGCATCCGGTCGTAAAACAAACATTTCATTGGCCAATGTCTGAATCTGATTTTTTAGGTAGTATTCATCGGCGTAATTTTGTAGGAGGGTGACACCAGATTCAACATCCACTACGCCTTTAATGACTTTAAAACGGATGATACAGGTTGAACCGACTGCTAAGGTGTGGCCTGTCTTGGTGTTATGTAGTACAAAGTTGTGTTTTAAATGAGGGGTATTACATAATTGGCAATGATCGGAGAAGCCTTCACAAGTTTCATCTATGATAGAATCGATTTTCCATTCCTCTTTAGCATCATCTAGGTTTTCAGCATAACTTCTGCTCAGAATATTATACTGAATCGTTTCACTGGGAACAGAATTCTCAACTTTAGCGTCAAAACGAATTTTGATTCTTTTCTTGTAGTTTTGCCTCATAGCATCACTCCTAAATAAAATGTAGGAACTTCCGTTCCCAAATGGTATTATAGCAAATGACTAAGGTTGATGCTAGTATAAAATACAATATGTAGTGTTAACTGTATCGGTAACACACTATACATAGATATTTTGATGAGTAATATGACGGTTTGTGTTATATCTGATCTTTCATATAAATTATACACAAGTTGGAATTAGGGGGATTTAAGATGGATATTGGGATATACGAAGGCGATATCATAAACATAAAACATATACTGGCTTCATTAAGTCCAACGGATAAGGATCAGGTTATTGAAACGTATAGGAAGAGATCGGAGAAGGAAGCCATCACTTGTCCTTTTTGTTTTGAAAAGTTACTCTTACGTGCCGGCGAAATACGTGATGTTCATTTTGCTCATGGCCGAGGCCAAACATGTCAAATGGCAAGATCGTATGATAGTTATCAAACTCAGGTATCCAGGGAAAATGAAAAGCATTCAGTCATTAAAGAGATCATTTACACGGATCTTAAGGGGCAAGAAAGATTTAAGCCCGATTTAAAAGTTGAATATGGGTATAAAGAAAAAGGTCACGAACTTTGGAAGCATTATCCGGATATTTACCTTAACAAAAATGGAAGGGAGTTTGCAATTTCAATTATCACGAATGTACATGAGATTGGGGACAATAAGGTAGTTCAGCTCATTAATAAACGAACTAAATATTTTAAAGAGAAGGGGCTTGAAACAATATGGTTTGTTGAAGATCGTGAACTGGCACATGATCATGTACGAAGGGTGATTCATTTATGGGAAGCAGAATATGGGCTTGCTATAAAAACTGAGGAGGATTATAAGTGGGACGAGTTGCTTAAGGATCTGTCTGAAGAATTTCCGGGTTTCAATATACCAGGTCTTTTTGGGTACCGTGCTCACGCACCATTATCTTTAGATGTTCGCAGCCTATATTATGTGCACTCTGAAGGGGAAAGCATAACCATTTCTGTTCATCGTTTGATCTTGGATTCTAAGAAGAATCCATACCGAGCATTTGCTTTGACTAAAGGCTACAAGCAGAGCATTTCTTATGCTCTAATAGTCAAAGACGCTGTTCTTCTTTGTGACCCCAACCAAGAGGATAGGGACCGGCTTGAGTTTGCTAATGAGCTCATTCATAAAGTGGATGAGTATAATCATCGTTTGGTTAATCATCTTTCTGAAGACACCGTAGAGAATCAAGAATTAGCTGCTGTTGGTCATACTCCGGAAAGGGAAGTGCTGTCTCCAGTTGAACCGGATATAGAGCCAATGATCAGTGAAGTTGATATTACTGAAAACATTTTAAAGCTTAAAAAATATTCAATAACTGAAGCAGAGGCCAAGCAATTTTATTATTATTTGAGATTAAATCAGAGCGAATTGATTGACTATGGTCTAACGCTTAAGGATTTGTATAATATCGTTCAGACCTCCCTTGGAAGAATCGGGGACGAAAAGATTCGTACATGGCTTGTTAAAATTCAAGGTTTATAACGAATGCGTTTATGTCACTGTGGTTCTGGATATTGTATAAGGAGAGGACTGGAGGGATTTAAATGTGTGGAAGATTTACGCTTATAAGTGATTTATCTGAGATAGTAGATACTTTTGATGTGAGCAGTGTTGAGTATGAGTACAAACCTCGTTATAACATAGCCCCTTCTCAAACGATCGCTGTCATAAATGGGAGCAGCGGAAAACGGGTATTGGAAGGATATAGATGGGGGCTTATTCCATTTTGGGCCAAAGATATTAAAATTGGTTACAAGATGATTAATGCCAGGGCTGAAACATTACAATCCAAGCCAGCCTTTCGTCATCTTATTACCACGAAACGTATTATTATTCCGAGTGACGGCTTTTATGAATGGAAACGAGAAGGGAAGGATAAAAAGCAGCCGTATCGTTTTCAGATCAAGTCAAAGGGTGTATATGGTTTTGCAGGTCTGTATGATGAGTGGAAGGATCCGGATGGAGTAATACTGCGCAGCTGCACCATCATAACAACAAAACCAAACGATTTAGTAGCCGATGTCCATGATCGGATGCCGGTAATTTTAGATCACAGTGCTGCAGATACTTGGCTGGATCCGGATATACAAGATAAAGACCTAATACTGGGTCTTCTAAGAACTTATCCTGGTGATTCCATGCGTTCATACCCTGTATCTGCTTTGGTAGGCAATGTAAAGAATACTGGTTCTGAATTGATCGATGAAATTCCGTTGAATTCCAAATAGACTCTAAGCAGCTCATACATGAGCTGCTTTTTTTGATGGATGTACTGTAACATAGGGAGAATTAGTTTGTGGTAGTGAAGTAATTGTTGATTTGCATAATTATTTTATATTTCGTAGTAACCTTGTTGTGTATCACTTATCATGATGGTATCAAAGTACTGGGGGGATCAATAATATGAAAAACGGATTATATTATCATCCTGAAAGAATAAAATCTGATCGAAGTCCACTTATCATGAATTCAACACATCATCATTCAATTACTTACTTTGTCCGTACTCTTGAGAAAATTGCTCCAGAATGTACAGAGGAACTCGAAAGACTTTCAACAGCGTATGAAGAAGCTTATAAATGGTATGTAGAGAATGGATTCAAAGTAAGTAAGGAACCTTCATATTGGGCTATTGTGAAAAATTCCAACCAAAATGAAAAATATAAAGGGTACAGATCGTTGCGGGAAGGTCTTCTTTCTTGGGCGCAAACGTTCCACTTGACTGGATTTAATGATTTTTATTATGAATTGGCATTGTGGGCTATTGCAGATTATTATGAAAGTTGTTTAGATATTGAACGAAAAAAAAGGTTGAAAGAAGCTAAAGAATTTTGCCAGAAGATTGGGCGGTCTGAAGAAGAATATTGGAATGTGATGAATACGACAAAGCCTTATCACGAAAGATTATCACTAAGTGAATCTATTTGTTTCGAAGAAGAATTAGATACACACGAATTAGAAGAAACTAGGCATCCAATTGTTCATGGGTTTTTCGATGCAAATACCCCTTTTGTATTTGCACCTAATCGCTTAAATACAGTATTTGATGATTTCTCAACTCGGTTATATGATTTCGAGAATATATTAGAATACGACCGTAAAAAGACCAGAGTAATTAAAAAGGTCATGTCTGGTGATGACCTTGGAGACTATGAACCAATGGATTGGTTTTTTGGCCAAGGATGGGATCCGAGAAATGAGTCTTGGAGGGACTTTGAAAAGAAGATCGATGATTGGTTTTTGGCTTACAAGAAAATGTACAAGCAACGAGCTGAAAGGTTTTTAGTTGAAAAGGGATACACTAAAGCAAAGGATAAAAGGAACTTAGAACATTTTGAGTGGCTTGTACGTTATCAAATTCAAAATTGGACATTAAAAGAGATCGCTGATTATTATAGTATTCAGAATGATACTGTTGTAAATGAAGATACTGTTTGGAAAGCTGTGAAAAACACGTCTGAAATCGTTCTGTTGACTCTACGTGAGCCGAATAAGGCAGGGCGGCCTAGAAATAAATAACTTTAGCCAAGGGATGATATGGATGGAGAGGTACAGCGCAGTTGCAAAATCATAACAACAAAACCAAACGATTTAGTAGCCGGTGTCCATGATAGGATGCCAGTAATACTGGGTGATAAAAATGTAGACATCTGGCTGGATCCGGAAGTACGAGATAAAGGAAAGCTTCAGGAATTATTATCTCCCTTCCCTGCAGCTAACATGTTGTCCTATCCAGTTTCCGTTGCAGTTGGGAACGATAAGAATACGGGTACTGAATTAATAGATGAGATTACGTTAACTCAAAATAAGACCCACTCCACGCAAAGGCGTGGGAGTGGGTCTTATTTTTCAGTATGAATACCGAATACATGCCGATCAAACCACCTAATAAAATACTCGCGTAGCATTAGGCGTCGTCGCGAGTTCCTCGCAGACTGAGGGGGACGATTTCACTGAACCAGAATCCAGCAGCTGCTGGTGTTTGTAGCCTAATTTCCAAATTGCTGTAATTTTGAACAGTTCCTTTTTTGGGGATAATAACGGCAGGAATGTCGGTTAAGCTATTGCGATAAAGGCGGGCAGCTGTATTCAGCACACCTTTATTAAAAAAGGCATCGCGATCAGGACTATCAAATCCATCGACCTGGAATTGTAGAATTGTGTTAGGGTTATATCTTTTTGTATCTTTATTGAATACCGTTCCACCTTTGAAATACAAGACGTAACTGTTTTTCTGATCTTTAACCATCAGGTTCTTGATCGAAGGTCGGTTATTGAACCATTTGAGCGTATTGATCGGTTTTATCAACCCAAGGTTGGGGTCATTGGGATCGGAAAGGTCGATGGCGATAAGTGCGTCTAGCTTGCCTTGATACAGTCCGTCTTTTGACGTGATGGTCATACGTTCTTCTTTCCACATTTCTTCGACCGAGGCCTTTCTAGCTTGTCTCAGATCGGCTTCCGTGGTTACCCACATTTCCGGCATCACGGTGAAGATGTTTGTTCCATGCCATGCGATTTCAGCACTGCCGACCGCATACTTATCGACTTGGAGGTCAGTGCCATTGTTCTTGGAAAGAATTCGTTCGATTACAACGATGGCCTGCGCACGCGTGGTCAGCCCTTTCGGAGCGATCTGCCCTATACCGACGCCATTAATAAGACCGGCTTTCGTAGCGAGATACATCCATTTGTCATCTTCTTTTGTCGTTTCTCCGATTGCACGAGCTGCAACGCGGGCCATTTCTTCACGTGTCATGACTTTCGTCCAAGCGGCTTCGTTATCGTTGAAATCGGCAGATGCGTAAAGTCCTACTTTGCTTGCTGCTTCAACGTACTCCGTGTACCATTTACCGCTTGCTGGCGTGGTCTCAAGTTCCAGGGCCGAGACGACCATCTTCAAGAATTCGGCGCGTGTGACACTGGCGTCTGGCTTAAATGTACCGTTAGTGTATCCATCGACATAGCCTTTGGAAACGGCTTTGGTAATGGCGCTAGCGCCCCAGTGGGTCGATTTCACATCGGAAAATTGAGTTGTCGCGGCTTGAGCGTTAGGTGTCTTGATGCATATCAAACCTACCATAAGTGCTGAAGCCAATGCGATTCCTGCAATTTTGATGAATAGTTTTTTCATGGCACTCTCTCCTTTTGATTAAGCGCTCTTAATTTGGGAGAACGCCCCTTTATATTTATCGTCATCATGGGCTTAGCAATTTGCTTTTCTATTTACTAAAAGGTAAATATCCATACCTTGACACGCCTTATTCGTTCTCAAATCGTTCTTCTACGTGGCCCATGGCTTTGAAACGGCATGATCGTGATATTGAATCCTGTTCTTAGTGGGACAGATACGCGTTAACGTATCGATCAGAAGAATGGGTTATTAAATTTCAGGCATTGAGGTAATCATTGTTTACGGATCCTGCGGGCACCCGAATATCTCTAGACCGCATAATCAAAAATATCAGAAGTGCAAACTGCAAATTTTTTTGCTGGTAGGGTGAATTCACTACTTCTCATCTTCTCTACACAGAAGACGACAAATTGCGATAAAATGGAATAAATGAGCTAGATTCTACCGTTTCAAGAGTAGGTCCCTTTACGAAAGGGGACGAGATACCGGCATGTCCCGGTTCTTTTTATTCACCATGATACCAACTGCGTAACGTCCCCATCTGCACTTCATCAGAACGCATGTCAGCAAAAGTCGTATTTTGGTAGAAATAAATCTACGGAAGGGGATCAGGATACTCCTCAGAGCTAGAAAAACTAGATTTGATATATTAGAAGGTGTGAGATGTTGTTATGATTTTGGGAAAGAAAATTAGATTAAAACCAACTGAAGAACAGGAGAAGCAGCTCTGGAAATCTGTGGGGGTTGCTCGCTGGGCCTATAACTGGGCGTTAGCAAAACAAGAAGAAAATTACCAAAGTGGCGGCAAGTTTCTTTCTGATGGTTTGTTGAGGAAGGAACTAACACAACTCAAGCAAAACGAAGAATACTCATGGTTGTACAATGTGTCCAACAACGTAACCAAACAAGCAGTTAAAGATGCATGCGACGCCTATAAGAAGTTTTTCAAGAGGGTGGCTGAGAAACCAAAATTCAAGAGCCGTAAGCGCTCAAAGCCTTCGTTCTATAACGACAATGTAAAGCTTAAAGTCAGGCAGAATCATGTTCTTATCGAGAAGGTAGGTTGGATTAAATCAACTGAAAAGCTTCCTAGTGCGAAATTTTCAAACCCAAGAGTGTCGTTCGACGGAAAGTATTGGTACTTGTCAGTCGGTATGGAGCAGAGTTTCCCTGATCAACAGCTTACTGACAATGTTGTAGGCATTGACGTAGGCATAAAAGAACTAGCGGTCTGTTCTGATGGAGTACGTTTCAAAAATATAAATAAAACCAAAATAGTCAAACGAGCTGAGAAACGATTCCGCAGGTTGCAGCGCAAAGTTTCCCGAAAATATGAAATGAACAAGGAGGGGAACCGTTTTGTCAAAACATGCAACATTGTTAAAGTGGAGAAAAAAATTCGTTTGCTTCATCGGCGACTGACGAATATCCGAATCAATCACATCCATCAAGTTACAAGTGCAATCGTGAAAACCAAGCCTTGCACAGTCGTGATGGAAGACTTGAACATCAAAGGCATGATGAAGAACAAACACCTATCGAAATCCGTTGCTCAGCAGAAACTTTATGATTTCAAGCTCAAACTGCAGTACAAATGCGCTAAATACCGAATTCGCTTTTTGGAAGCTAATAGATGGTACCCTTCATCAAAAACTTGTTCTGTCTGCGGACACATCAATAAAGACCTAAAACTTTCAGATAGAGTGTTCAGGTGTTTGTGTGGGCTAGTGGTAGACCGAGACTTAAACGCCGCTATCAACTTAGCTAAACTAGCAAAATGACACTCATCAAGTCATTGCTAGTATGTAGGAATCGTTGTATCCGAATTTACGCTTGTGGAGTGTCACACCAAATGCGAGTAGCTTCGGCAAAAGCAGGCACGAAGAAGCAAGAAGCAAACAAAAGATACGCTCATAAAATCTTTTGGCAACGGTAGTGGAATGAGTAGACAACAACGTGTTATTATTCCGAGTGACGGTTTTTATGAATGGAAACGAGAAGGGAAGGACAAAAAACAGACCTATCGATTTCAGATCAAGTCAAAGAGTGTGTAAGGATTTGCAGGTCTGTACGATGAGTGGAAGAATCCGGATGAAGAGGTACTGCGCAGCTGCACCATCATAACAACAAAACCAAACGATTTAGTAGCTGATGCCCATGATAGGATGCCGGTTATATTGGATGAAAAAAATGCAGACATCTGGCTGGATCCGGATGTACAAGATAAAGAAAGGCTTCAGGAATTATTATCTCCTTTCCCTGCAGCCAAAATGCTGTCCTATCCAGTTTCTGCTGCAGTAGGGAGTGTCAAGAATACGGGTTCTGAATTAATAGATGAGATTCCGTTAAACTCAAAATAAGACCCACTCCCACCAGAAGGCGTGTGAACAGGTCTTTTTTTGTATGATTACCGCCTTGTGTATTAGATATTTACATAATACTATGGATTTGCTGATGCCAGAAAATCGAGTCAGATGGAAATCATTTCGTTTGAAGGGACAACTCAATGCATGAATGAACATGACTTTGTCACTAAATTCGGGTTTACCCCACAATATATTTCTGAATTTACGCTGCAGCATAGAGTGAAATTAACCGAATTTGCCAGGATGCACCATCTAAACATTCGCTCCTTACTTCGCGCAGTTCATATTTTGGGTATTGAACATTACAAAACACAAACTCAGTCGAAAATGAGGTTTACCTGCCTTTATTGTGGGAAAGAATTTTTGCGTTACGAGTCACAGCTTAAAGGGGATCGAACGTTCTGTAGCAGAAAATGTTCCGACCGAAGCCGTGAAAAGGATTTTGAAGATTGCCAATTTCGCTTCGATCTCTCTTCGTATGCCTTTATGAAACCAAGTGATTCATTAGGGGATTATTCTGCGATCGACAGCACATTGAGCGATCGACAGATCCAAAACTTAGTAGCGCATGACAACTGCGACTCGACCTTTTTTTCGAAAGGTATTCAAAGCGAAGCGAGAGCTTATATTTTTGGACTATTCTTAACCGACGGCAATATCACAGCCTCCACGAAAAACCGGAAATTTCCGAAGTATGTCATTCAAATCAGGATGGAGGATGAAGATATTATCCGATCGGTTCACGATGAACTTCGGTTTAAAACAGCCATCGGTCAAACCGACAACGGAAAGTATTCCAAAGCAGCGGTTACCAACGCGCACCTATTTCACGACTTATCCATGCTCGGATGTACTACGAATAAAACTGAAGTCGCCAATTATCCTGAACTTGCTGATAACTTGGATCGACACTTCATTCGCGGCGTAATTGATGGGGACGGATCTTGGATAAGACGCCAGCGCGGAGACGCTTTGGAGTTAAAATTCTGCGGCAACGATCGATTGTTATATGGGATATACCTAAAGATTAAACAGCATGTTGGTGTAACACCTTCGTCTCTGGATTATCCATCGGATTATAATCCAACCTATCTGATGAAGACGTACTGCACATTAGTCTATAACAAAGCTGCAGCTCTTCAAATTCGTGACTGGGTATATCAAAAATCAACCCTGTATGGTGCGCGGAAGTTTAAGGCTGCTTATTCGGTGGATCAACAAAAAGGAAGCATCACAACTGCCGAACTTTGCGCAATGTTAGGATGCAGCCATAGATTCATTACACCGAATATCAGGAAATATCAACTTCCTCATGTGAGAGAGGGGAACAATTATCGGTTTTCTCCGGAGCAAGTGGATTTTTGGTGCCGGCTCTGGAGAGAGAGACAGAGTGACCAGCATGCATCGACCGAGGAAATTATAGAACGTTTAACCTAGCTGATAGGGCAGGGGAGAGCATAATAAAAGTGACTTTGCTGACTACAACCAGCGAAGCCACAAGCGCTCGGAATAAATTATTCAGAAGCCAAATTAATGAAAAGGCTGATGAAGAGTAATATTAATATCGTCCCAATTCAGAAGCTTGGTGATATTGAGGCATATTGGAAGTAAAGAAGCATTATACGAGATATGTAGCAGCTGCAGATAGTGGCCAATGCATGATGCGCCGGGGGCATCGATCCGGAAACGTCCGGACGTGCCGGCAGGAGAAAAGAAGTCGCGGAAACTGAAAAAAGAGCCTAATGAAGGCTCTTTTTCTTTATATAAAACTGTACTCCAGCGATCTATTCACGATTTGCTTGTTGCGTTTGACCTTATCGATACCGATCTGCTTAAGAGGTAATGATCAACGCTTTGAATTGGATTATTGGGTACCTTATTGCTAGTTTGTTAGGTTGTCAGTGGGCAACTTGTAATGTAAATGTTGGTTTTTTGACCAATGCTTTTTCTTATAAATGGTATTTGTCTAATTGAATGGATTTCTAGACAATTACCGCTTTCAAATTCACTTGTTTATATTTATAACTGGAAATAACAACCAACATGAATAATAGCAAGGGGTACTTCCTTTACCGTCGATAAATCGGGATAAATATAACCATATACTCTAATAACGTTACCACTTCTTTTGATGTCGGTTATGCCTACTAACATAGGAACATATTGCGATGCAAAATTGGTGCCAATTACAATAGACCAATTTTTTGTACAACAAGAACAAACCTTATCAAATATAGTCTGTGTACAATATTCTGGAGGGAGTGTAGGCATACTTGGTCCTGGACAATTATTTCCGATAGTTTCTACCCAATCATAATTATTTCTAAGCATCTCGAAATATCTAACTAGGCGCTCAGGTGGTGGTGTGATTGGCGCTATGATACTTCGGTTAGAATTATTTAAAAGCGAATACACAATTTCTTAACTCCCTTCAAATGTGATCTTAAATATTATATGCTGGTCAGACATATGGGTTCCTGCACCTATTTTTGTCGGGGGACAAGAACTTTCATCCAGAGTAGTTGAGGGATGGGATTCTTTATTTCATTCATCCTCATTAATACATGTTCGCAAAAGTCGTGTTTTGTACATATGTCTGTAAACCGGGACAAAAGAAAAACGCCTATCAGCCTTATTTGTGTTGGATGACAAGAACTTGATAACATTGCCACGATCCCATACTCAGCCGGTTATATTAATAAAAAACAGCAGCTGATCTAAACCGATCGCTGCTGTTTTTATTAAGCTATCGTTTCCCGTTAGTTCAACCACCATGAGTTATCAAGAGTTATTATTCAATACTCTGAAACCATTCAGGATGTTCATCTCTAGTTATAACACCATCCATAGGGAATTGTGGCAAACAGGAGTATGTTCTGTTCTTCCGTTCATTTAATTTTAGTCTTACTCACCTACCATACCGTCACCATCACGATCATCCATGTATTTGTATAACCAATGATCACTCGTTATTGGCATACTATAACCGGCTGCTTTCGCTTCTTTTATCGTTATCTTCCCGTTACCATTGGTATCAACACTAGAAAGATCATCTTTTGTATTTGGATTAGTCGCTTTTGTGTTAGAACTTTTTGAATCAGAAGGCTTACTGTCTGTTAAACCAAGGGTTTTGTTTACTTCGTCAGGATTCACATTATCAAATTTATCGACAATCACGTTACCCTTTAACGTATAGGTGTATTGATAACTGGAGGGAATCTGCGTTTTCGTGTTCGGGTAGGTGATAATTGCTTCAAAATTAGTAGCTCCACCTGATTTGCGTATAGCGTCTTCCATATATGCTTGATCACCATGTCGGTTGAGCGTACTATCTTGTGGGGTGATATTATAAGCATTGGATACACCGCCAAGAGAATCAGCTATGGCATGTCCTTCGTCTAAAACAGCACTCTCAACCCCAGGGACCTTTGCTTCATCAGCACAATACCTACCAGACGATGACACAGGCTCTTTATTGTCATCTTGTAGAATGATTTTATCAGCAATGACACGCACTAGTTGCCCGTGTTCGTTTGTAAATGCCCAGTATTCACGCTTCCCGTAACCTACATCCACAACGACGTTAGGTTCACGATGGCCAGACAAATCACAAGCATCCACTTCAATACGTTCGTATCCTGAGAATAGATCGTTATTTGGTTGGGTTGGTGTTTCCTCGACTGCCGGTTCATCAACAACCTTTTCTTCTCCTTTTGGTTCCTTAATGGCCTCGGTAATAGTTCCCTCTGCTTCTTTATCAACTTTGTTTACTTCTTGTATGGCGTTTTCTCCATTTGTAATAGGCGGATCTTCTACATTGGTACAACCAACCATAAAGATGATCGTTAAAATTAAGATTAAATAGTTCATTTTCTTTTTCAATTTAGGACTCCCCTATAATTTCATACTGTTCATTCTAAAAACGACGACTATAACTTATCTTGTTCTATAATCTTACCATAAAAGACTAATATCCTATTGAATTATCCTGCCAATTACAATAGAACAGGGAGCAGCGGCGCGGCGTTCTGCTCCCTGTATTGGTTCAACTATCGTTTCCCGTTAGCTTAACGGGCTTCCGATTACCTCCACCACTTTCCTCACACATTTATCCGTTGTTCAGATTCAATTATTTTATCTTCACAGCGTTTTGAAGCAGCATGATGATTAGTTTTTATTCTGTCTTGCTTTAGCCACTCTTGGTAATTGTTTCTCAAAAATGGTTAATACATTTGAAATCAATTGTTCGCTCGGATTTTCGTTGTCTTTTATAAGTGCATATATAAGGTTCAAGAAAGTCTTTGCGTCTTTCTCTGTTAAACTTTTGATTGATTCCATGGTGCTATCATTTGGAAAATTTTCTTCCTTCGTCTCCATAACTATTCCTCCATTTTTAAATATCATTTATTCTTCCGTTACAAAGTATTAATGCGTTGTTTCCAAGCTAGCTCCCCAGTGGTTGGAAAGTTGATTTATTGTTTCCCGTTAGTTTAATCACCTATTGTTAGCTGCTATTCGTAGCCCTTCTTCATAGAACGCTTTATTTGCTTCGACCCAAGCAATTTTTAATGCCTCTTCTGGTTTGAACAGCCCTCTTCCGTTTGTTTCATAGTTATTTTGAAAATCATCAAGCCTTATGATTCTTGCAGAATAAAAGACCATATAGCTCTCTGGATATGGATACTTATAATTCTCTGGCTTGTTATATAGTCTTATCAATTCATATCCGAGAACGTGAGGAGATTCAATCAAAGCACCTGTTTCTTCATAAAGTTCCCTTTTCATTGCCTCCATAGGCGTTTCCCCAGGTTCAATATGCCCTCCAGGTATATCCCATCCTCTTTCATTCAAATTAGTTAATAACAATGCGTCTTCTTGAAATGCAAGTACAAACGAGCACGTTATTAATTCTTGACGAGGAATAACTTCAGACAATACTAATTGTGTTTCGTTAGGCAACGGGAGCCCTCTAACGTTTTTTTCTTCTCTGATAATTTTCATTTCAAAATTTCACCTCTTCAATACATTGGAATTTAAAGCAATACTTTAGAGTCACAAAATTTCCAAAAAACTGCCCGTTAGATTAATCAAGGCAGCGGATCAATCTGACCGACTGCCTTCGTGTCTTGGTTAAACTAACATTTCGCAATAAGCTAATTGATTAGAGTCTTTTGGCGTTATTGAATCTATGTATCCCATATCCTGTGAAGTCGGAAGCTAATATTGCTTCCTTAAGCGGATATAAATTTGATGTGATTCTTAATTCAATTCCTTTTTGGAGTAATCTCTCCAACAAATTCTCATATTTTTCAACTGATTTGGGTTTCACTACTTGGCGAGAAATGTAGTAGCCAGCTGTTTTATCAAAAAGCTCAAAACCCTCTTCGTCAAAACGATATCGAAATATGATTTGCTTAGATATCCTCGTATACCAGTCACTTTCTACTGTAACTATGATATTGGCAATTGAATTATTAAAGAAGAGTTGTAAATGTTCGTCCGTTGTCGCCTCATCTTTCCTACACACAATTCGGGGACAATCCCTAGGGAAATAGTACGTATACTCGTGCTCTTCATCAAGTGCCCAAACTACGGCAGGAAAATCCGGACGATTTTGCTTCTCTTTTGGTACAAATATATTGATACTATCGTCTTCACTGAAGTGAAAAAGCATGTGCGCCCCCCTCATCCCATTTATTGTTATATTCCATAAAAATATTGAATTAACCTGCCCGTTAGTTTAATAAAAGGGCGTCTGCCGCCGTCGATGAGATCAAATATAAATATAAAAAGCCGCTGATAGCAGCTTTTCCATTATGGTTAATCTTTAATTTTATCCGTTAAAGTTCTAATTATTACACAAAGTTCCGAAGCAATCGAACTACTTATTCGAATGCATGAAAAATTGTAGTATGTTGAAATGTTATAGTTTGAACTCTGAAAGCAAACTTACATTGTACTTGTTGTCAGGATTGATTGCATAAACACGTACTGTTTTTTTATTGAAATCATACATCAATGAGATAGCAGGCACATTGACGTGATATGTACCATCACCATTGTCGGTAATCGCACTCGCATGGAATGAATCAGGATAGAAGGGAGCATCGAAGTCTAAGTGCATTAAAATGCCGATGTTGTCCTTATTGTACTTTGTATGCAGAACGTTAGCTACTTCGCCCATAACTTTGTGTGGATACTCTGGGCCAGTAGAGATTAAAGCCTTCATCTGACTTAGGTCTTCAACGTAAACACCTACGTTAAAGAAACTGTTGGTGTTAGATACTGTTAAATATCTGAGGTCATAAATTTGTTTGCTGTAGGAAACAGTTGAAAAATAAGAGTTAAGATAATTCGTAATCTCATCATCAGTAGCGTTATTGACTTGGGGAACTTGTGGTTTAACTGGTTGCGGCTTTGTGGTTGCTCCTTGGACAGAGAAGTTTCTAATCTCGATGAGATTACCTTTAACTCCGAGATAAGAACCAGTGGATTCGCTGATAAATCTAAGCGGAACAAACACGCTACCATCAACTACTTGCGCAGGAACATCAAGCTTTATAGGATTCCCATTTACATACGCAGTTTTACTGCCTACAGTGAGAACAATGCGCTTTCCGTTTTTAGTGCCGGTGATCTGTTTTTTCTGTTGGTTCCATTGCACAGAGATCCCAAGCTCTTTAAATATTGGTTTGAATTGAACTAAAGTAACCCCATCCTTCACGACTGGGTTCTGGTCAAATAGAACGGCTTGCCCGTTAACGGTTACATTCTTACGAGCATCAGCGCTAACAACGCTAGAAGATATTGCAAGCAAGATAGCAGCTGTAGCAATAGCTATTTTCATTTTCATAAGTAACATTCTCCTTTTACCTTCTTGAATCAATCGTAATTCCTTACAAAATAAAGGTTATTATAAATCCTCCATTTGAATCCGCCTTATCAATATTCCATTCTCCTTCTCATTAAAACAAAAAAAACTCCGACTGTTCACCTTTTTTGGTAATTAAATGTTCATTAATGATCTTTGTTTTGTCTTGGATACGGTTATATCTTATATACTTGGGATCATCAGGAGATAATCCTGAACTCTTAAATATTCCTACGAATCTATAGCGATTTTTTCCTAAATTGTCTTTATATTTCGCAAAGACCGCTCTTTCCTTATTTAAGCTTAAATCATCATCAATAAGTGCAATTCTTTCTTCCTCAGTTTGATTTTCCTGGGACTCATCGATATAGGACCAGTCATCAGCCAAAATATTCAACCATCCTCTTGCCGAAGACTTAATTTCCCCATCAATCTTAACAGCTAGCTGTGGGCACCAAATCCAAAGTGTATCCGTCACTCTAAAACCGCCTCTTTGAAATCCTTTATAGCTTCTCCCAAATATTGTATTAGCTATGTCAGCGATATATTTAAACGATACATCATCATAAATAGTAAGGTAATCTTGCTGCTTAATTTGATCTAGTTCCTCTTCATATGTCAACCACTTTAATTGCTTACTAGAAGCCTTCTCTTGGATGATTGATATGACCTCACTAATTCGAGAATTTATCAATTCTATCGGTTGAGAAGCATCTATTCTTAGACACATGAAATCAGAGGTAGAATCTTCATTAACAGCAGCAATTATTTCATCCAATCGGAGGTTATCTGCTTCTTGATTTTTTAGATGGTATGCTTCATCTACTTCAATTGCTATCTGAAGCTGCGGAAAGTATAGATCCATTAGAGCGTGTTTACCATTCTTGCGTTTTACATATTGCTGACTAACAGGTTTCAGTTCCATATTATCAATTTTGTGCCAGATCGCATTGATAATATAGTTTTCATAATCCTTTCTTTTAGTACGTGATAAAGTTTTTACTAAATAATCGCGTTTATCCATACCTCCACCCTTTCTATCTATTACAACCGCTCTAATCTATAGGCGGTCAAAATGTTTATCAGCTGGTTCTCCTTCAGAATAGGAGGTTGATCTATAATAAGAGACTGCAGTTTATTATTGCAGTCTCTTTGGTTTATTTTATATATTCTTTAAAGGCTGAAAGGGCCTCTCGTGCTTCTTCCTTGTTTTTAAGGACAAGATCTTCGTCAAGGTACTCCTCGTATTCCGTATCGATCCCCATTTCCTTATCAAGCATGGCTGAGGCATGTTTAGCTTTAGCGAGTTTTGTGGTTGTTACATAAGTCTGAAGCTTTAACATGGCTTTTGCGACTTCTAAACTTGCAGTTCCATAAGATTCATTTGTAAAATAGTCAATTGTCTCGCTGTCTATTAGGGCCTGTTCTGCCTCCGTAATCTCAAGCGTGTCATACCCTTCATTTACGGCCTCAGTAGCCAGGGTCAAATAGTCGAGTAGCTTCGCGGCCTCCTCTGAGGTAAACTGTCCTGAGTATTTTTCCTGTACTTTAAATTCAAATTTGATATCGTCACCTCCACCACATCCGGCAAGTAATAAACCGAGTGCGGCCACTATTGCAATCACCCTGACCTTACTTTTTACCATGTTATATTCCTCCTTGATGTATTCAGTGTATTTATCGGTTGAAGTGTATAAAAAAAAGAGCCCTTCAGCTCCCCAAATATCCCCAATATCAATGTTTTAGCTATTTAGCAAGGTATACCTCGAAATTGTGGTTCACTTTGTCTCCACGCACCTGTATCTTATGATTACCCATTCATATTATTTTTGTTCAAGTAGCGGTGATCCGATTTTTCAATATAATATGATCCATTGACATGATCATAATTAAAGCCGTTTTCCAGTAGGATTCTTCTAATTTTATTTCTGTAGGGATTGGTAACTAAGACTGTCGCCTCTATTCTTCTACCAATCCCCTCATTAAAGTATAGGTCGATAAAATGTTGTATGGCTTTCTTTGCTTTTCCATTGCCGGCATATTTATCAAACACCAAAATACCAAGTTCATAGGTTTCATTTCCTTTATGTGTTAACGTGATATCACCGATATAAGAACCATCTTCAATAAATAATTCATAACAATGGTTTGGAGACTTACACCGCTGCGACGGATTGCCATTCTCTATTCTTTGCAGCTCTTGTTCAATCTCCTCTTGGGAACTGAAAATTACGCCAAAACTCTTTACATTATTAACAACAAAATCAATATGTTTTTTTGTCCAGACGGCGTTATTGTTTCTTACAATTCTCATAATCTTCTCCTTATTGTTTTCCTATTATTGGTTGGATCTCCATCCTCAATTTCTTTTCTGTTTCTTCTACCATATAATATAAATCCTCATGTCTGAATTCACTTAGATTTGAAGCAGTAACACGATTTTTTTGTTTTCTAGTTCAACTTTATTCAATAGAGACACACCTCAAAAAAATATTTGTTATTGTTCTCAATTATAGCATCAGGGCACGACAAAGAGACTGCAATAAAATATTGCAATCTCCTTGTCCAGCAGTTTTATACCAAACGGTTTCACATTAATAGTATATTCAAATAAGTCTGTTTTATTCGATTTCGGCCTCCATCGTTTCCCGGCAATCTCCACACATTATATTTACTTCTTTAGTCGATCGGACAGATACTCCACATACGGGGCATATCCATTTTATGCTGTTACTCTTTTTCTTTTTAGGAAGAGTATCTTCTTCATCTAATTCACTATCATTTTCATGTTTGTAATTCCCATACGTATCTCGAGCTAACGTGAAAACAGTCCGATCGATACTAAACGATTCTGTAAGGGACTTTACTTCATCAGATAAATTTGTGGCATACCACCCTTTTCGTTTATCCGGGCTATTTGTTTTGAAGTAAAGACCGTATTTTAAACAAATCTCTTTAAACCTGTTATTATGGTACTCCCCATTCCTGGATGTATCCTTAATTTGATTAACCATACAATATAAGTGAATCATTTGATGTAAAATAATATGAATCGTTTCCAGATATCCTATATTCAAGTATTCTGCAGCGATGTTGATTTCGTACTTCTTTATATCCCCTTCTTTATTACGCCATATCGGAACATTCGTGAACCATCCTTTTGTAGATCTTTTTCCTCCGGATTGAATTGTAATTGCCGGCTCAGGCAGCTGGTTATTAAAAATTGAAGAATTTAAAGCGTGAAAGGCATTATGTAACTCCTCGGTGACTTTCTTTATATTTGTATCATTCATCTTTTAACAACCTCTTAACGTGAAAATTTAGTTATAATTTAGTATATAATTTTGAGTATTAATATTCAAAATTATAATATGGGTATTTGTCCCTAGTCACTTTATCCCATTTTCCGACTTTCAATTGCTAGACTGGTATGGTATTATATTCATCAAGGAAATATTTAAACCACTGAACAACATACTAAAATTGAATATAAAAAAAGCCATCAAGTTCAGGCGGTTTTAAGAAGTTACCAGCTTCTTAAGCAGCTCATCCGATTGGGAGATCGGGAACAGGCCAACTCAATGACTTTCTTAACGTATATACGTTAATTATACCAAATTTGTCTTAGTGAATCAAGGTATAAGCGAAAGGATCATTGAGGGATTCTTGCTACATACTGGAGTCTACCAAGCCCTGTCTCTCTCCGTTATCGGATGGATGCAGGGCTTTTATATTTCCTTACAAGTTTTCCTGTCTGAAGACAGTAAAAAACCTAGCTTACCAGGCTAGGTCGGAATTATCAGCTATTTTACGTTTACCACCAACGTTGATTCGGATCTACCAAATCCGTTCAACACTGTTGTTCTAAGTTACCAGCTTAGAGCAACAAAGCAACAAAGCATCCAAGCAACAAAACAATTAAATAATACTATCAAAAGCACATGAAGCATTTTTTCGAAAAAATGAACTTTCATGGGCCTGCTTTCTTATTGTCTATTATCTCTTCTGCTTGAGATTATATCAAGCATTTGGAAGGTTTTCAATAAGAAATTTAATACTATAGCCCTTGTTTCGACAATATTCTACATACGCAGCACCTATATTTGAGGGTTATACAAGATTCACCACGATACTGGTATTCTTAGAGTTTTGTTTCGGCAGCTCTCTATTGAATCATAGATGAAATTGAGTAACTAACTTCATATACTGGCGTTTGATTCATTTTTCAAAAAAATGACTATCAAAGGCTTAGTTTCCTATTGTCTTTTTTAAGGTAACTAAGGACCTCAGATTCGCCATCTGCGTGGTTTTGCTTAAGATGTGACAGGAGAACACGTAAAAAACTGTCCGTGGTACGGGAGGAAGATCTATGCCAAGCGTATCACTATTGTCGGGGGTTGCCACTTGTGGCCATTGACGCTAAACCAGCGTTCGTGAAGCTCCATTAGTCCCCGTCTACCTTCATGTCGCGATGACAGTTAGCAAGGCCGGGGACAAGCATAGGCAATACGAAGAGCATTCCAATACCGTGTGACTCCATGGTGGAATGCGACCGTTCCGAATAGTACGTAGTAAATTATCGATTGAACCTTGCTGGAAACCGTTCAAGGGAGGTAAGACTACGGTTTGAGAAGTAACTGTAAAAGCTGTGGTAGCGGATCGTCACATAGGAACCGTAAGCGATCCGGAGCTGAGACTCCATAAAGCAGTTGGCGCTATTTTAGCGCGTGGGTAGAAACAATTCCGGCAACCAGTCGCCGTTTCTTTAGTACTGGTCCCTTTTTCTACCATCACCTTATCCCGAGAGGCGGCCATCGATGCTGCTTTTTTATTTATCACCTTTCTCGGGATAAGGTGAATTGTGTCCACTTAACCCCAAAACCATTCTTGAAAAAGAATGTTCAAATTGATCGAACTCCAATTCGCCTTAACGTAGGGGTGGGCGTGGGGAGTTATGTTTTTATAAAGTGAAACGCATAGCGTTTCTACCTTTTATTGCGAGGTTGTGGATAGAGAGAAAATCTCACTCTTTTATCCACATATATGATATTTGTATTTTCGTCATAGTGGATATTTACATATCAAAATTAGATAGATTAGGAAATGGAGTTTGGGTTGAGGGAGTCCCCTGGTAGGAGTAGCAATTCACATTGAAAGTTTGGAGTGAAGAGAAAATTTGATCATTTATTTTTGGGAGTTCTTTTGGAAGAAGCACTTGAATGCCAGTGTGGATCCGAAAGCAGGTGGGTCTCCTCTCGCTACACTATCCATTGAAGCAGTAGGAATGCTGGCAGCAGCTCCTCTCCTGGAAGTCGGTACGTATCTCAAAGCTGGTGGGCCTCCTCTTCGCTACACTATCCATTGAAGCAGCGATCGATAAGGAATGCCGGCAGCAGCTCCTGAAAGAAGCACCTGGAAGTCGGTGCGGATCTCAAAGCTGGTGGGCCTCCTCTTTCCTACACTATCCATTGAAGCAGTGATCGATAAGAAATGTCGGTAGCAACTCCTGGAAGAAGCACCTGGAAGTCGGTGCGAATATCAAAGCTGGTAGGCCTCCTCTTCGCTACACTTTCCATTGAAGCAGCGATCGATAAGGAATGCCGGCAGCAGCTCCTGGAAGAAGCATTTGGAAGCCAGTGCGGATCCCAAAGCCGGTGGGCCTCTCCTCGCTTACTTGAATTACTTCGATTGGAATTGCAATAAGGTTTTGTGATTTGCAGGAGCAGTTATTAATGTGCGAATTCCATGTTCCTTCAAATAGACATGAAATTCATCGACACTTAAATTATTGAAATAATCTGATTCGGATTTCAGATTCACAATCTTCATTTTTTCTCTTTTCAGAGCAGAGCCTCCTCCTTATATGCGGACTTTAATCATGGAATAAGGCATTAAATGAGCTATAACAATTGCCGTGTTCCTCCCTGCAACTTAACGGCGTTCTCTTAGCTATAAAGCTTCATGGCTGGTGTTCTTTTTTTACTCAATGATTTCTTTCTAATTTTTAAACCGTTATCTTCAGCAGTTTTTCGTATTGCTTTGACGAGTTCTTCAGCCTTTTTTTCGTTGATCTTCATTACAACATCCCTCCCATATCATCATTATGGACATGGAGAAAAAGATGCATACCTCTCCCCTACTCGATCATAGATATTAATTAAGTCCGCAACACACTAACACTGTTGCAGAGGAATTTCTATCTGGAGGGGTAACTCATGATTAGAGAAAGGCAAGAGAGAAGTGATAAGAAGTGTCCGGTTGCACCATACATTAGTGATTCGTCATATGAACAAGTCGCACGAATTGGTTATGTTTGTGATTTACCTCTAAAGGCTGTTGGGGAATTATTAGCTCGAGAAGGATTGAAATCTAAGGACCTTATCGATGTAATTAAACTACACTTTCGCAGGGACTTCATTGTTGACGATTATCAAATTTGTATCGGTCATCAAGAAAACAGACCATTTCGAATGAATTTTACCGGTGATAAGAAGAGACTAGCGATGAGATTTTATAAATTTGAACATGAGCGTTTTGCAGCACTTGCTTATGCCTTAGATTGTTCTGTTCAAATGGCAATAGGATATGTAATCGAAACATCACTTACTCGTAAAAACATTCTTTTGACTGTATTAGGTAAGGGTATCATTCGTGAGCTCAATCAATCTCGGATTGAACAACTCAGAGAAATTTGTAGATACTTAGATCAGCGCAGCCCCGATGTATATATTACGCTTCCAGTTGTTATGGCCCATATACTAAATAGCAGCTTAATTGATCAGAAGAAAATCACTAAGACAATTGCTGAATGGACGCATACGTAAATATTCAAAGCTCCCATAGACTAGTCATAGTTCTATACTCAATTCCTAGTCTATAATCAGGACCTGACAATGTTAGCGTCAATTATTGGTGTAAGAATATTAAATGAACTGTTAGCTAGTGCGCCTAAGTCACCGACATCGTCTATATTGCTCTTCATTTCAACGAGAGAATTCTTTATGTCTCAATTTGCGTCATGTTGCCTCTTTTTGAGACTATTTGTCTCTAGAAAACAGAAAGACCCTTGTTGTATCAAGGGTTCTCGTCTTTGCCTCTATTTGTCTCTATGTGCGTCATGATGTCTCGCCTTCTGGATTTTTTCCTTGTTCCTCCATTTCTGAACGTAGCCGGCTCTCATAATGATCCCGTATATATTGTTTCACAAATAATTGCCTTTTTAGATCATCTTCTTCTTTCCGAAATAAACTTACCTTCTTCATGCGTTCGGAGGCCGGCATTTCAGCCCATTTATTTAAAGCTTCTAATTCAAGTTCGCTATTTATTCTATGATCAGTAATCCGCTCAGTAATTCTTTGCTGCCGCTGTTCTAAACGTGCTGCTTCATTCAGTTGCTGTAATTCTGTAATTTTATCTGTGATCGTTGTTGCTTGTTCTTCAAAAGCATTACTTAATAATTTTGTTTGATCTTCGGTTGATAGAACTCTTTGTTCTTCCATTATTTTAATTATCGTTGCTCCAATTTGCTCTTCAAGTAGATGAGTAAATTCACTGCTTTGGAGGAACCTTCTCATTTGATCTGTTGGCTCAAGGTCCGTGCTGGTTGCTTGCATATTATCAGGTAAAGGCCGTAACTCAAATGGTGGTTTATCAGCCAACAAATTGAATATGCCCTCTTTGTTCCAGCCGTCTTCTCTCATTGATTTAATGAATTTACCAACCTTCAGATCTAATGCATCGTAAACCCTTTTACCATCTGCTGCTCGGGCTACATAATGAATGCCTTTAGATTCCAAAGTTTTAAACCAATCATTGGTCGTTGTATAATGCATATCTATTTCGTTAGCAAACTCTGCAAGTTGCCAGAATTCCTTGTCACTCATTGACTCATCTCCATTCACAACTAGTCTATAAATAGTACAAAGTCTATATATATCCTATATCTACTAGTCTATTAATAACAAATAGTCTATATATATTCAAGGGCTAATAGTCTATTCATAGTGAGTAGCCTACTCATTGTAAACTATTAATCTACTAGTAAAAATCATGGTAGTCTATCCATACTCTATAATGATGGGCGTCACACTATTTGAAAACCTTTATTTTATGCGCATTCATAGTCTATTAATAGTCAGTAGTGTATTCATACTCTACTATTGATAAATTAATAGATTATTTATTCGTATTGTATTGCATTGAATAGGTGGAAAATGGTATATTTTCTTTAGAGACATTTTGTCTCAATTTGCTACACAATCTTTTTCTTTTGAATGTTTATCGCTAAAGCTTTATAAGGAGGCTTGAATGTGTCTGGAAATGGTTACATAAGTGTTCAAGAAATTTGTAAAAACATCATGAAAGGTATTAATCTTGATATCTTTTATCTCATTCGCCAAAATCAAGGCATTTTCAAATCAGAAATTATAAGACATTTTCAACAATATGATTCTGCTCCAAAGGTGGCCGTATCCAAATATCGCCATAAGGTGGATATTGGAATTGCTACTTTAACCGGTGCTCGGTTTATTGAGTCTAGAGATGGTGGGAGAATTGATCAATTTTTTCTTACGAAATATGGGGAAGAGGCTGCTGACTATCTTGGTGAGCTAATTGATAGCGATCCGTCTATCATGTTCGGAAGTATCATTGTAAATGCTGTTAGTAAAGAAGATGCGGAGGTATAAGATATGATAGCTAAAGTTGATAATTTATGGCCATTAGAAGGATTTGTAACCCAAAATAATGCTCAAGCAGGCATTAACGCTGGGTTCATAGGATTAGGACAGGGTGGCGGTAAGATCGTTGATGCATTAGCTAGTATTAAAAATCCAAAGAATGATCAGCAAGTATATCCATGCATAGCAATCAATTCTAATCTGGGTGACATGAAAAACCTGAAGAATATTGCTTCTCGGTTTAAATATCCTCTGGTTGGCTATGAGAAGGGTGTGGGGAAGGATCCACAAACTGGCCGCCAAGCCTTCTTAGAGAATGGTGAACGTATTTTTGATGCTATTGCTGAAGTAATGAATCAAGTAGATGTTATATTTGTCGTTGCTTCAATGGGGGGAGGGACCGGTACAGGTTCGATCAACGAGCTTACGGATGCCATTAGTAGATACCTTGGTAAGCCAGTTATTGCAATAACGACGCTGCCTCGTCCAAACGAAGTTGAAAGTCTGAATGCATATAACGCAATGGCAGAGCTTGTTCCTAAATTAGGAGAGATTGAAACAGATGATAATGGTCGGAGTTATAGATTGCTTGAATCACTAATAATCCTCGACAATGAAAAAATAGTGAATGATCACATCCAGGATCCTGAAGTCCAAGGGATAACCTGGGACTACTACAGTAACTATAAAGTAGCCAGCATCCTTCATGAATGGAGTGTATTGACTAGCCTGGAAAGTGACTATACTGTCGATGCAGCAGATTTATACAATCACATCTTATTGGCCGGTGGAGTTATCACTTTTGCTAAGAAGAAGATTGATCTGGATCAATTTAAAAATAAAGACGATCTGATCGCTGAGATCATCAGTACATATCGTGGTAAAAACGTATTGGCTAATGGGTTTGACTATGAGAATGATATGCGGAGCATGGCGCTCGTTGTTGTAATGCCACGCGAACGTGAATCAGAGCTGAACCAGGATACGTTGGAGATCATTCGTACTGAAATTAAGAAAGAACTGCCTCATATTAATTTTTATCCTGGATCGGCTACCTCTGGCAGTAAGCGACATGCCATCGTATATACAATGGCTAATATGGCTGGACTACCAGAAAGAGCAAAAAATCTACGCCAAGAAGCAGAGCAGCTTCAGCGTGAACGAGAAGCGAGAGAACGACAAGCTTCCGGATTTAATATGGGAGACAAGCTTGAATCACAGAACCGTATTGGAGGAAAGCGCGGACCAGTAGGTTCAAATCCATTCTCCAAACAAGTTGCTGCATCCTCTGAAGAAAGCTCAGCTAGGCCGGCAAACAACCCATTTAAGAATCCATTTAAAAAATAATACGTACCTTGTAGAAAAAGCAGATTTAATGATCTGCTTTTTCTTACATTGTGGTGTGAAATACTCCGTATTAAAAATACGGATAGGTTTGACGATATCTTAGGGTATACCGAGGGAGAGGAGAGTAACAATGACTCAATTAAATAGAAATAGAACAAACCTACAGTATCAACGGGAATTTTTCAGAGTTCCATATAGATCAGTGGTGTCCATATCTAAGGATGACGAGACGTATATTAATCATTCAATAATTGATTTGAGTGGGGGAGGAATTGCTTTTCTTGCCCATGATGAGCAGTTTGTTATCAAGGATCGTGTAAAAGGTATCCTCTATATAAACAGGCAGCCGATTACCTTTTACGCTAAGGTTGTGCGTGTTTCTGATGATGGTATCGTCTCAGCTAAATACATATTAATTAATGAACAACAAAGATGTAAAATAGTACAGGAATGTATGAGAGAACAGCTCAAGTATAGAAAATGATCGATGTACATTCGATGATGAAAGCATGATGTATAGTCTGAAACCAGCCGCCATAATAAATGGCGGTTTTTTTAATTACAGATGCGATATTTTAGGACCTTTTTTTGTACGCATAAGTTTAGATGATGGCTGAAATTTACATTGATAAAAGAACTAATGTTCGCATATAATACAAACGAATGTTCCTGTTGTGTTGAAGGAGGGGTATGGATTGAAGTCACGGCAGCGTGTTGTTATGTTGGTGGACTGCCAATCTTTTTACGCCAGTGTGGAAAAAGCCGAGCACCCGGAATATAAAAACCGTCCCTTGGTGGTTGCTGGTGATCCAGAAAGGCGCTCAGGCGTTGTTCTGGCTGCATGCCCTATAGCCAAATCCAAAGGTATTAAGACGGAGGATAGACTGGGTGAAGCTTATGCAAAGTGCCCTGAGCTTGTAGTGATACGGCCACGCATGCAAAGGTATATTGATGTGGCGATGCTCATCACAGACATTTACAAGCAGTATACAGACCTTGTCGAAACGTTCAGTATTGATGAACAGTTTTTGGATGTTACTGGGTCTATGCATCTCCATGCTAACGCTCCTGAGGAGCTGGCCCATCTGATCCAAACACATGTCATGGCTGCGACAGGGGTGTATATTCGCTTCGGGATAGCCGAGAACAAGATACTTGCAAAGACCGCTTGTGACAATTACGCCAAGAAAAATCCTTCCGGCATATACACTCTCACGAAAGAGATGCTACCTGAAACCCTATGGAAGCTTCCGGTTAGCGACATGTATATGGTGGGACGCCGGATGACACGCCACTTTAACGTAATGGGGTTGCCAACGATCGGAAGTATAGCTCAGACGTCTCTTGGAAAGCTCAAGCAGATGATGAGGCGCAAGTTTGGAAAAAACTCGGACATCCAGGCCGAGTTATACTGGCGGATCGCAAACGGCATCGATGACAGCCCCGTACGGCCGGGGACCCACCAGGTCGCCCCTAAATCCGTTGGTCACATGATGACCTTGCCGCGGGATTACAGCAAAATTGAGGAGATTAAGGTCGTGCTGTTAGAACTTACGGAGTTGGTCTGCCAACGCTGCAGGGCACTTGGTTTCATGGGTCATGTTGTATCGGTCGGTTGCATGGGGGCCGATTATGATCGCCCCACCGGATTCTCCAGGCAAATGAAGATGGAGGACCCATCCAACATTACCATGCAGGTATATCGTTGGGCCTGCAGGCTGCTGGAAGAGCATTGGGATGGACTACCGATCCGGCGCGTCGGAATTAGTTTGACCCAACTCGCTCCGGACAATGAATATCAGATGTCGCTGTTTGATACTGGTCGGGAGAGACAGATGGCACTCGAACGCACAACCGATGCGTTGAAAAAGAAATACGGGAATTCAATCGTGATTCGAGCTGTATCTATGACGGCAGCCGGTCAAGCACTTGATCGATCGGCTAAAATAGGAGGACATTATAAATGACAAAATTAGACGGCAACGGATTATGGGAGTCAAGCCGGATGATGCTTCCTGAACATAGAGAAACGATCATTCGCCGGCAGTTGGAAGAAGGCAGGAAAGATCGGCCAACGTTGGATCCGCAGGAGATAGAGTTGATTGAACAAGCTCTGGCCGAATCTTTCTATGAACACCGAACTCTTACCGTAAGGTTATTTGATGAATATGAAAATACGGAGCTAACGGGTATTGTGGTTTTAATCCATACTTTCAGACGAGAGATCAAATTATCTATAACAGAAGGTGACTGGCAATGGATTAAGGTCGATGAAATTACTTCAGTGAGCAGAAATTGAATAGAAACGCTTGTCGGCATAAAGCTGATAGGCGTTCTTTTTGTCTCTTTTTGCCTTACTTTGTCTCATTTTCACTCATATATTACAATGTACGATCTGATTAAAGAACCCTTGATTTATAAGGGCTCTTTTATATATGCGTCATTTTGTCTCTATTTGTCTCATGTTAATATGATTCATTTTGCGTCATTTTGCGTCATCTTATCTCTGTAATTATTCAGCATTATTTTGAGGCGTTTTTTTTCGAGAATGAAGGGACTGTCATGACCAGATTAAGGTCTTTAGCAACCTCAATATATCAGGGTATCGTCATTAATATAAAACAAAGTGGGTTTAGCTCTGATCCATTTTCAGTAGTACTGCAATTCGAAACATAAGAATCGTTTAAGGGAAAATACTTGAAATAGATAGAAGCCCTCAAATTCTAATGAAATTCCGCCGTTGCTTTTGATTTGAACAGCATAGCTTTGATTCTTACCATATTCTTATCTGCAGGTCCTTGCCTGGCAGGGGCTATTTAAACAGATCAAGCTAACTTGTTCTCGGAAATTTCGCTTTATCTCGTAACTCAGACCTCTTGGCTTTTGAGGGGGAGGCAGAACAGATCCGGAAGGCCTCTTTCAAGAATTGAATTTTACTGCAAACATGGAGAGCTTGAGAGTAGACGGTAAGCGCAGCTGGACGGAGAGTACGGAGTGAAAAAGCGCACCAAAGGGGCGGTTGATACGAGGCAGACAAACCTATTCGAAGACGTTAGTCGAAGAAAGAGGTTTGTAATGCAGGATAAGGCGCGTGTCCGCGCTAGGACACATGTACCCGGCAAAGCCGGTTATTTAATGAATTTATTAGGAACACAAGAAGGGACACAATAACATAAAATATTCTATAATAGGACCACAAATGATATAATTTATAGGAATTACATACCAATTCGAGACCACAATAGGGGAGATGATCTATATGCCAGCTAAAAATGATTATGATCTTGGTGAACCTTATAAAATCAGATTGGAGCCAGATTCAGAGTCGAAGATTCATGCGATCATGGAGCTCACTGGAGAGTCCAAACCAGACACAATACGAAGATTGCTTCGCATTGCAATTGAACTAGAGCTTGCTGACCATTCTCTTGGTTTTGTGCTGCCTCAAATTAGACGTGCAGTTTCAGAATCGTTAAAACCCTTTGAGAATCGCATTGCTGCATTGACTGCGAAAGCTACGATTGCTTCTGCGACTTCTATGTACACAAATCTAGAATACTTAGGGCAATCTGGGAAAAGGGATATAAAAGCCGTTCATGAAGAAGCGCGAAAACGTGCAGTGTCTTATACACGAACACCTACCGATTTGAAGGATGAGTGAATAGGATGACGATGAACAATAGACTTCCAAATTACTCGGAAGAACATGCGCGCTTCTCTTCGCCAGTTATTTTTAAAATGAGATTCTATGTTCCGGAAAAAGGATCGAAGGTGACACAATCGAAAAACGCAGCTCATATTCGATATATTGGAACACGTCCAGGTACTGATCTGGGTGAAACTGATTTAAGATCCGATCGAGATTGGGATGATGAATTAGATGTGGAGGCTCCGGATCCTGGCACAGCAGCAGGTCATGTGAAGTATGCAGATGAGAGACCAGGGTCGCATGGGCTGTTTTCATATTCGGATGAGAAACCAAACCTTCAAGAAGTTCAACAAGAACTTATGGAACATAAGGGGTTGGTTTGGCGAATGGTTTTGAGTCTTGCAGAAGAAGATGCGAAGAGGCTCGGTTATACCGAACGTGGAAAGTGGGAAGATACTGTCAGAGCGTCGATTTCAGATGCTGCAGCGAAGATGGGGATTACTGAGACTAACTTAAAATGGGTGGCAGCCTTCCACCAGGAGCAAGGCCATCCGCATGTACATATTGTGATGTGGGAAAAGAATCCTATTCGCCGGCGTGGTCAAGTATATCCCAAATTACTTGAGGATATGAAGAAGACCTTTGCTAAGGAAATATTCGCTGAAGAACGAATGATTCTTAATCAAGAAAAAACAGCAATGCGTGAACTGATGAGATCGATGAGCAAGGAGGATCTTAGCAATGCTGTTCAAGTGATGAGAGACGTTCGGGAAATGCAAAAGGAGATTGACCTCGAGTTGAACAGTATGGGGGTATCGAAGACTTCTCTAGCTCCTAAATTGTTCCTGGAAGATCGTAAGGAAATCGCTGATCGTATTCAACAGATTGCAGAGCTGCTACCTCAAAAGGGACGAATTGCATATAAATATATGCCTGAGAATGTAAAGCAATCTGTTTCGGATACATCTCGGTGGCTATTAAATAGCCCATCGTTTAATCATTCCTTAAGTCGTTATTATTCAGCTGTCGAGAGGATGACACGTCAGTACACGACGAATGAGGACGACATTAATAAAGCCAAGGAGAATGCGTATAAAGATTTGGAGAAGCGTATATCACAAATTGTTTTACGAGCTGCAGCTGAATCTAAGAAGAACGTTTATTTACGCGTTGATCCGGATAAAGCCCGAGAGGTCATATATCAATTCTCGCATGCTATGGGAAAACCGGAGGATACCTTCGCTAAGGATGTAATTGTGAATTCCATAAAGTCATTGCGGGATCTGAAGATCTCTTTCGAGAATCAAGCCAGAATTGCAGCGAAATGGGGCCAAAAAGCGGATCTCCAACTCACGAGGAGTGAAGTGTTTACACTCGTTAGGGAAGTTAATCTAGATCCACCGAGTGAACAGGTAGAAGATCTAGAAAAACAGGCCACTATTGCCGCGCGAGTGATGCGTCAATCTGGTGAGATGGAGAAAGCACAGCTTTCGGAATTCTTAAGAAGCGCAGGAATATCTGAAGACGCTATACCTAGGATAGTAAGAGATGCAGAAAAAGGGTTGAAGGAATCCAATAACACATTCCTTGACGAAGAGCAGTGGGGAAAATTGACCGAGTTAGCTGGTGTCAAAGCTGAGTATCCTTGGGAGCAAAAGCAGGAACAAGAAGTCCTTCACGAAATGAAAGGACAAATTGTAGAAGCATTTCGGAATGGTCACCTAACCAGTGATGCAAGCGCTGGACACACGGCGTTTTGTATGACGGTCGCACTGAAACAACTTGGTTTGGGTTTAGAAGAACGTCAGTCTATCATGAGCGAGTTTGCTGAGAAAAACGGCATCCATGGGATCGGTAAGATTTTAAAGACGGTTGAAGAGGCTGATACTAATTTCTTGCGTAAGGATACATGGGCAATGATAAATAACAACCTAAAAAGAGATATTGAATATCCTTGGGTGGAACGGACTGTCTGGGTTGTTGAGGATGAAAAATTCAAAGACGCTCTTACAAAGTTTCAACAATCAAATCATGATTTAAGCAGCGAATCTGATATTAAATGGGCAGCAACTCAGTTCGCAAATTTCCTGCGAAGTCGAATAGATGGTGAAAAAAATATACGTTCTGAGGTTTCTGATTTTTTAACTAAATCTCAGTATATAAGTCCGGATCAGATAAAAGACATCGATCTCCTGCAAAAGCGAACCGGGGACATTTCATCAATGGCTAAACTGATTGGGGTTCGAGATCAAGTGGCTGCTACTGTCACTAATTTTTCAAAGGTGTTATTTGCAGCTGGTATGGCTTATGACCAGGTAAAACAAATCATCACGGATTGGAATGACAGAACAGGTTTGAATAAGGATCCGGAATATTTGGACAAGATTATAAACACGGTTGAGAAGCAGTATAATGACCAAGCTGAATGGGGACGACCGCCTGTACTTAGCAAGAAAGACTTCCAGAATCTTAATCAAACGCTTCAAACGAATGCACCATATATGTGGTCAAGTAACAAAGAGTTAGGTAGATCGAGGCAAGATCCAAGCTTAAATATAGCCGGCAAGCTTTGGAAATCCCTGTGGAACGGACTAGAACAAGAACGGATTCGCATCCATGCAAAGGGTGAATTGATGAAAAAACAGAACCAACGTCGCTTGGAGCGCATTGCAGAGCAAGAGCGAGATTAAGCAGTGCATTTATACATGTCTGTAAATGTTTTCATAAAGCCTTTTACCTCAATATCCTGACTGTCGTTAGAGATGTATGCAAGTTTAACGACAATAAATTAGGTATTGTGGCAGGGGGCTTTTTTTTCATTTAGGCCCAAAGTATCATTGTCGTAATATGTAAATAGACCTTATTTTATAAATAGGGGGTGATCCTAATGGATTATAAAACCGATGTTACGGAAGGGACTTTAGTACAGGAAAGTGAGGTTGAGAAGTGTCTAGCGTACCAGTTTCAGGGAGGTTGAAGTTATCGCCAAAAGCAGAGCAGTCGTTTCAGCAAGCTAAGAAAGTACATGGAGGACAAACAAGATTCCTTGAACAGGCAGTAGAACATTTCGTCATTGGTCCTCAAACATTTGAAAAAAAACTGAATAACATTGAGAGTCTTGTTTGTTTACTTGCTGAAAAACATGGGATTGAGTTGCATAAACTATCCGATGATGATCAACAAGCACTGGATCATCTTCGATGGGCGATTACACGGAGTAGGGCATGAAGAGGTTCTTAAAGCCGAAGTGGTTGTCATTGTATCTAATTGTATTGGCTGATTTATTCTTGCTACCATCTTTGATTCAGCTCCCTTTATACATCATTAAATTCAAGATGAATGCTATTGATGAGTGGTTTGCAGACTTTAACATATTTAAAGCTATTCAAAGTACTTTACATAATGCGGATATGCTTAAAGGGTGGTTAACACTTCAATTTATAGTATTGGTCTTGGTTGTATTAATCTTTTGGCGTGACATGCCGGGGAGAAAGAACCGTGTTTTAGATGGCGTGGGTGGACCCGAAGCAGCTGGTTCTGGTCAATTTGGGACAAGCAGATGGATGACAGATAAAGAAGTAAACAAATCTGCAACACTCTGGATCTTAAAGCAAATTGTCTTATCCGGCGGAATTGTGCTTGGAGCAGTATTGGATGGAAGAAAACCATACGCTTTGGTCGATACATCGGACAGTAACACGATCATAATTGGTGCCACCCGATCAGGTAAAACTCGAAGATTGATTTTTCCATCCATTTATATGCTGGCCCATGCCGGTGAATCGATGATTGTCACTGACCCTAAAGGTGAGTTATATGATCGTTCAGCTACTTTTTTAGAAGAACAAGGGTACAAAGTGACGTTTCTGGATTTCCGAAAACCAGGTCACGGTAATCGAACAAACTATATGGAGCCAGTTCTCGAAGCGCTGCGTCAAGGTGATGTTCCTTTAGCAACAAAGCATGCCTGGTCGATTGCTCACATGTTTGTTTATCAGAAGCCGGGATCAGATAAAGGAGAGGCTATTTGGAGAGATGGTCCTGAATCAGTTATCGCAGCATTGATTCTTGCTGTCGCGATGGAAGCTCCTACTGAAGAAGAAAAACACATGTATTCGGTTTACAAAATGTTGGTAGAGCTAGGCAGAGTCAGACAGGTTTTGGTTGCAGGGAAATTAATAGATTACGTGCCTTTGAACGATTACTTTGATAAATTGCCCCTTGATCATCCTGCTAGAGATGCTTACGCTACTGCATTTCTTGCTCCCGAGAGAACACGAGGCAGCTTTTTCTCGTCAGCATCAGCTTTGCTTCGGTTGTTTGCGGATCCGTCAATTGCGTTTCTGACATCTAAGCAAGATCATGATCTGACAGATGTAGGCAAAGAAAAAACGGCCGTATTTTTAATTATCCCGGACGAGGATAAAACTCGCCATCCTTATGCAGCTCTCTATGTTAATCAAACTTACGATGCATTGGTGGAATATGCGAATCAATGTGGGGGAAGGCTCCCAGTTCGTGTAAATATGCTGCTCGATGAGTTTGGTAACATGCCACCATTTCCTGACTTCGATACGAAATTGACGGTATCTCTTGGTCGTGGTGTTCGTTGGAATTTGGTTATTCAAGCCTACGGACAGTTGGTGGAAAAGTACGGGGCAAATATTGCAGAAACAATTAAAGGTAATGTCCAAAATACAATCTATTTGAAAACCACAGAAATAAAGACAGCGGAAGAATTAAGTAAGCGGACAGGTAACTATACGATTGCAACTGAGGGTAGCTCATACAACGTTGGGAAAAACCAAACCAATCGCGGTGCTTCTACAAGTTTTGCCAAACGTGCCCTTCTGGAGCCTGATGAGGTCATAAGATGGCCAAAAGATCTCGCATTGGTTTTCCGAGGTGGGATGTTCCCAGCGAAAATTCCATTACCTGACTTGAGTTTGTGGCCGGCCGATAAGGAACTCGCTTCCATGGGTGTAGAGTCTGAACGTAAAATCGATAAAATCAGATTCTTCATTCCAGATATGGAGGGTAGTCAACAAACACATAATGAAACAGCATCTGCACATGATGATGACGATGATGAGGCACCAAGTACTTACATGGATGTATAACAGCTAAATTGGTTTAGTACCAACTATTAATCTATCAAATATGGTTTAGGGAGGATCAATTGGAAATGAAACGAAAAGTTAAGGATTTTCTTAACAACAGTAAAACATTAAGAATATTTATGATATTTTCAATCATCTCATTATTTGCAGCAACTCCTATTTTCGCTTCACAACCTAAGATTGTATCAGGGGGAATCGAGCTCGTAAAAGCTGCGACTGGATGGCTCATGTTACTAATCCCTGTTACTGCCATCTGCATGTTTGTATGGCATGCCTGGATGAAGTCCCTCGCTGATGGAGAAGGCGGACAAGTTGCAGAACGTAATAAGAAAATGAAAAATGTCATTATTTACTCTGCGATTGCTTTAGGTGGAACAGGTCTAGTTAACTTGCTGCTCGGATACTTAAAGTAGGGGTGATCATTTGATATCACCAAGATATTTATGGAATCCAATCGGGGATTTAATTGAGGATGCTATTGAAAAATGGTTTACCAACATTGCTGAAAAAGCGATAAATGCCTTTACTGAATTCCTAAATGAAATAAACGGTATTGCTGTGACCGTACTAGATTTTCAAATCGTAACCTCTGCTACAGCGTATGCTCAATCTATTGCTGTCGTCATTGTTGTCGCAAAATTTATGTTCGAACTTTGGTATAACAATATTCTCCGAGAAAATGGTGATTCGGACGGAGATGTCAGCAGTGTGTTTTGGAGATTAGCAGAAGCTTGCGGAATTATCTTCGCAGCTCCATGGATTGTACGACAGGTTTATGTATGGGGGACAGCACTTGCCCAAGATGTAACGGCTATGCCCGGGATTAATCAGAGTGACATGGGAGACACGCTGAGGACATCTATGGTTGGAGGAATAGCAACTTCTAGCTTCCCGATAGGCATAGCGATCGCGATTATTTTTGCGTTGGTGCTATTGATTATTGTATTGATCCAAACCTTCATCAGGGCTGCCGAAATTTCAATGGCCGCTATAGTTGGAGTGTTTATGGCTACCGGATTAACAAATCCTAATTCTCAGGCTTTTCAAAGCTGGTGGAGAGAAGTGTTAAATCTTTCATTAGCACAAGCAATACAAATGTTTTTGATAAAGGCGAGTTTCGTTGCTTTACTGTCATTTGGAGCAGCGCCGTGGGCGAACGTTCTTTTATTTTGTGGGTTTGTTTGGGTCACATATAAGTCGCCATCCATACTGAAGCAGTATGTGTACTCTACTGGATTCGGGAAAGCGGCTGGTGGTGCTGCGCAACAGGCCGGATCCATGGTCATGATGAGAAAACTGATGAGTAGGGGAGTGAAATAAGAATGGAATATTTTATTCCTAAAAACGTCAAGACAAGAGTGGAGCTGTTACCGGGTTTTGGGATCAAGGAGCTATTGATTGTATTGGTGGGAGCAGTAATTGGATTGAGCCTATCCTTCATAATCTTTTTCTTCTCGAAATCTCCGATGTCATTCTTGGTTGTAGTCTTATTTGCTGCCTTATCATTCTTTCTTGCTAAGCCAGAGCCGCGTACTGGAAGAAACGCCCTGGATCTGCTCAAAGATATTAGGAGCTTTAAATCGAAACCCTCCCGATATTATTACCGATTTGGAGAGGGCAGAGAATAAAAGTAGTTCCCAATGAAAAAGGGGTGAAGGTGTATTGAGTATCAAAGAAAGATTAAAACAACATGCCAAAGGGGCTCAAAGTAAATCTGCTGGGGCCCCTCCCCCGGTCAAATCACCGGCGGCGAAGGAACCGTCTTCACAATCGTGGGTACCAATAAAAGATATACATAATAACATTATCTATCGGAAAGACAATGTTATTGTAGCAGCGGTAAGGGTCCAGCCCGTAAACATTGCATTGCTAAGCGAAAATGAGCAAGCAAGGAAGATTAAACAGCTTGAAGAAGTTTTAAATGGTATTGACTATAAAAACCAAACACTGTCTATTGCAAAGCCAGTTGATTTGGATGCATATATCCTAGGGCTTGAACAAATGAAACAAGAAGCTGATACGGCTTTAATAGCACGTTTGTTAAATGGATATATCCAACAAGCAGCTGCAAAAGCAACGAGTGGTGAAGCTTTGGAACGACATTTCTATATTTTGATTGACCAAGCTCTTTCGAAGAAAGCACAACATGAAGAACAAGTGTTGTTACAGAAAGCCCTTGAACTAGCAAATGGCCTTACTCATGCAGAGTTATTAAGCCATGTGTGCAACGACAACGAACTTCGTGATTTGCAATTTATTTTTAGTAACCCTAACCAAGCAGCATATGAAAGGGCTCCTCTGAATTCACAGAGTCTCCCTCCAGTATTCTTTGCAGCAGAGGGGGCCTATGCATGAGTGAAACGGTAACCAAAAAAAAGAAACGTAGGCAACAGAATGAACCATCAACACATTTTACGGGATTATTAGACATTATCAGTCCAACTGCTTTGGATTTCCAAAGTAAAACGATTACCAATGGTGAAATGTACCAGAGGGTTCTAACGATTGTTGATTACCCTGAGCGTGTGAAGCCGGCATGGATTTCCAGAGTGGCTACACTGCCAGGAGTTGTAGTAAGTATACATGCAACGCCTACAGATGCTTATGCACTGATTCAACAAATCAATATCTCAATGGGAGAGCTCGAAGGTAAACTCATTCAAGGTGGTAACCCACTTTTGATGGAACGAACTACAAACCAACTTAAAGGCGCTAAACATCTAATTAAAAAGATTGATACTGAGCAACAAGCAGTATTTTTTGTGACGGTAGTACTACTGATTACTGCAAATGATCGGGATGAGCTACAACAACGAACAAAAAGAGTTGAATCAATGTTGTCAGCAGCTGGTATGCGAGGAAGGACACCAATGTTCCGGCAAGAAGAAGGGTTAAGAACCGTAGGCCCATATGGGATTCTTGTTCCAGAAATCGCTCAAATAGGTGCAAGAAATATGCCAGTGGAGACACTAGCAGCGATGTATCCTTTCGTTTACTCCGGAATCAATGATGGCAATGGAAATCTTCTTGGATCTGATAAATCAGGTGGAATTGTGCTTGTAGATTTCTGGCTTCGAGATGGCAGTCGGACCAATTCGAATGTAACAGTCTTAGGCCGTCCGGGGGTAGGTAAATCGACCATCATTAAGAAGATCCTTATGAAGGAATTTGCAAGTGGTACCAAGATTATCATCATCGATCCTGAACGAGAATACAAGGATTTATGTAATAACCTTGGTGGAGATTGGATCGATTGTGGTGGGGGCTCAAAAGGAAGAATCAATCCCTTACAGGTAAGGTCAGTCCCACTTGATGATGACGATGAGGAGCACCGTCTATACAGTGAGGAGGATATCAGTAAAGGAGCATTGGGACTCCACTTCCAATTCCTACGTACTTTCTTCCGGCTTTACTTAAAAGAATTGACAAAAATCCAACGTGGTTTATTGGAAATCGCTCTAGAAGAAGTATATAAGGAAGCCAATATTACCTGGACTACAGATCCAAAAACCATTCCGGATGATCAATGGCCAACTATAAAGGAACTTCAAAAGTACTGTGAAGTGAAATCAGACACTGCAGAAAAACATAAAGAGGCTTGGGCAGAACTTGCTCTTCTTCTTCGACCAGCAGCTATCGGTGCAGACCAAGCGCTTTGGGCTGGCCCAACGACAATAAAAGCTGACTCAAATTTTGTGTGTTTGGATATTAATCAATTGCTTGAAGCCGACGAAGAAATCCGGAAATCACAATTTTATAATATTCTGTCGTGGGCATGGCATAAAATCGCTGAAGATCGCACGCAGAAAGTCATACTTGCTACCGATGAAACTTATCTTCTAGTGGATCCTGATGCCCCTCAACCGTTGCAGTTTTTACGTAATACATCGAAGCGCATTCGGAAATATGAAGGCGGGCTAATGGTCATTACTCATAACATGGTTGACTTTATGGATCCTGCAGTACGTAGATATGGACAAGCACTGCTAGACAATCCGGTCTACAAAATCATTATGGGCCAGGGCGAAAACGACATTGACGCATTGAAGAAGCTAATGCACTTATCTGAAAAAGAAGTAGAAACTTTGCTTGCCGGTAATCGGGGAGAGGCCTTGTTTGTAGCAGGTAATCGTCGGATTCATGCTTCGTTTGAAGTAGCCCCATTTGAAATGGAGATGTTCGGTAAGGCCGGTGGGCGTTAATGCTTAAACTGAAGTTGATATTATCCATGTTGGATAATCCAGAAAAATTCCTGAAGATTTTCTTGATCACAATCGCTGTACTAGCGCTATTCATAAACTTGTTCATCGTTACTCCCACTATGTTTTGGAAACACGTACCTATGGGAAAGTCACAGGCAGAATATGAATATTATCTTAAGGGCGCAGAGCAGATCCAGGAAGAAACAGGTATTGCAGTGAATTGGCAGTATATCATGGCTATTGATGCTGTAATCCTTGACCATAACTTTAGAAAAGCAAGCCAGAAACGTGCCTATTCTTATAAACCATATTTTATTAGAGAAGAGATCATCACGGTTGAAAAAACCTGCACGAATGACAAGGGGAAGGAGTACGATTGTTCTTATACGGAGACGGTGTATCATTTGAGACCCTTTGATGAGACACTTCAGATGCTGGTTGATGATAGGCATATCAAACCTGATCAGATCCAGGATGTTATGGATAAAGTTCAGTATGTAATTGAGGTTACGGATGGTAAGGTGAGATTTGTTGGCGGACCAGATGAAGATGGTGAACCGGGGGATGGAATTGGGGAATTTCAACCGGTTACTGGTGCTATGGGATGGCCTACAGAAAGCCACATTACTCGTATTACTTCACCTTTTGGTTGGCGGATACACCCCAAAACAGGAGTTAGGAAACTGCACAGGGGGATGGATATAGGTACTCCTATGAATACCAATGTTTACGCTGCACTGGACGGGGAAATCACAAAAGCTGGTTGGGATAGCAGCGGTGGGGGAAATACCGTAATTATCCGGCATGCTGATGGGATGGTTACCAAATACATGCATTTGAACAGTTTTGTCATACGATCTGGAAGTGTAAAGGCAGGTCAGCTGATCGCAAAATCTGGTAATACAGGCGGAAGCACAGGACCACATCTTCACTTCGGTGTTGAAATAAATGGAGAGCCTGTGGATCCCATGATGTATTACAAATAGATAATTATTTACTAGGTTCATCAACAAGAGATTTAAGAAAAGCAATCAGTTTGACTCTTTGGTCATCATTCAGCTTATCAAGGACATTGTATAAATCTTTTCTTTCATCTGTTGTTAAAGTGAAAGCTTCTGCAGGAAGTAAGTCAATAAAGGGAACATTTAGTGCATTACAAATCTTTTCTATGGTCTTCAGTGAAGGCGATCGACCTTGATTCGTTTCAATATCATTTACGGTCGATTTACTTACCTCGGCCAGAGTGGCTAGGTCATTTGTTGAAAGACCACGAATGTTTCTGTAATACCTAATTCTGTTACCTATATTCATAGACTCACCTCCTAAAAAAGTAATAGCTGCCTATAAATATTATCATAAAAAGCCACCTTTTTCATTCGTTCTTTTTTTAGGTATTAATATTTACTTTATACCTATTTATAGGTACAATTATGTTAGATTCAGTGCCAATCTAACCCAAAGAAGTACTATAAAAGCCTTTTACTTCAGGTGAAAAATTGGATTTTTGACGCCTTAAGTTTGTCGTTATATGGAGTCTTTTGTCATGGAGGGGTTCGATTTGTACGGATTAATCGTCAGTCCTGGAAATGTTCAAGAAGTAAAGGAGGCGATCAAAGGATCGGAAGTCTGGTTTGAGAAAATCGGTATATTCAATCCAGATACATTTGTACAACATTGCCAGGCTGCTGCAGCCGTCAATATGCAGGCTCTAATAATAGATGCCACTTGTATAGATGATTCCTCACTGATTAAAGGGATTCGTCAATTTCGGTTAAAGCGAGGGGCGACTAGGATCGTTTTAATCGCGCCGGGACGAGAGCCGGGAGATGTGACGATTAGTACTCTGCTTAAGCTTCAGGTTTTTGACTTTGTAGCTCCGAAGTTGGAAACTCTCGAAGGCGATGAGGATGAAGATTCGGATGACCTAGACGACGATCTAGATGAAAGCGATGAGGATCAAAAGGACCCTCCCAATGAAAGAATGCCCCTATCTCATTACATAAAACAGCAACTGCTTATGCGGCCAGAATACTCCAATGCAGCACGATGGGATTTAGGGGTAGATGAAGTAGGTACCGTCCAAAACAAGCAAGACACTGGAAAGGGCAAGGAAAAACAGGAAACAAACCAATCCGCGAAACTTGATCAAACATTACTAAAAGAAATTCATGACATTGAAATTGAACCACCGCCGATCAAGGAGAAACAAACGCTAGTAGAAACCATTATTGGAACAGTAGTCATTGCAGTAATTGGTGTAGAGGAGGCTGTTGGTACAACCCACACAGCCCTTCTTGTTACAAATTTCATCGCTAGAAAAGGGCGTAAAGTTGCCATCATTGAGGCAAATGATCATAGGGATTTTGCCAAAATTGAAGCAGCTTATGAAGGAATGATTGGATCCGAGACCGATGTGTCCATCTTCAGTATCAGTGGAGTTGATTACTACAAATCCAGCTATAAATACAACATCGCCGAGCTGTTGGAACAAAACTATGACTATATTGTTCTTGATTTGGGTGATCATCATTCGAGCCATTATCTCGAAGAGTTTTACAGAGCCCATGTACAGCTTGTCATAGGACATGGCAGCGAGTGGAGACAACACAGGTTGTTCGAATTTGCTGAAGAGCATGGCCATCGAGATCAGGCCAACTGGATTTTTTGCATCCCACACGTGGAGGAAGTTGTGATAGGCGACATTCAAAAAGAACTTCATGAAGGGAAGATTCACGCCATTCCTTCTCATCCTGATCCTTACCGGATAAACAAGGGAACAGATTCAACCCTTGAACGATTTTTAAAAGAGTATATCGGGAAGAAACGTAACAAAAATCGGCAGTGGATTATATACAGCGTTATGGTCGCTATCATCATTCTATTGATCATTTTACTTGCAGTTAAATGAAGGGAGTAAGGGTATGTCAAGAATTCGATTTAGACATAAGCAGCTTTTATTAGCCGGTTCTATTGGGGGAGCCAGCATACTACTGATCTGTGTTATTGCTGGATATTTCATTTTTAAACACATTGATAACAAGAATGAAAATGAAAAGACTGTAATTGAACAGGAACGTGACTATGCTAAAAAACAATTAGAGGAGGAGACAGTAGCAGTTCAAGTTGCAGCTGCAGATTATACAGCAGGTGATCTTTTACAAGGATCTGATTTAGTGACAATCAACATTCCAAAACGCGCAGTTCCAGACAATGTAATGAGTGCAGATGAGATTGTTGGAAAGTACACGAAGATTAATCTCAAAAAAAACACCCCCATAACAGCATCCATGCTTTTTGAAGAAGATATTACTCCGCATGATTTAAGAAATCAGGAGTTCCGCCTAATCGAGTTGCCAAGCAAACTCGACAAAGATGAATTTGTAGACGTTCGTGTAAAATTCCCGACAGGTCAAGATTATATTGTGTTGTCTAAAAAGAAAGTCAAAGATCTGGCCAATGGAACGATTTGGTATGAAATGAATGAAAAAGAGATTCTTACCATGTCTAGTGCAATCGTAGATGCATATATCAACGATGCTTCGATCTATGCGCTTAGCTATGTGGATCCTTATATGCAGAACAAAGCTACTGTAACCTATCCTGCGAATGAAAAAGTACTAGATCTAATAGAGTCAGATCCTAATATCGTGGAGGTAGCAACGACGGAACTTGAGCGTCGATACCGCCAAAAACTTGAAAGCGATATTAGCTCTATGACCGACAAACAAAGACAAGATTACCTTAATGGACTGAATGGCACCAAGAAAGAAGATCAGAAACAAACACAGGAAAATGAGGGATCTTCAGTAACCGGCAACTCATTGCTTGATCAACAGCAAACCCTTCAGGATTCAGATGCGGTTTTCTCAGATACTAACGAAAGTGTTCCGTTAACGGAAACGGAGTAAGGAGGAAGGTATGAAGCAGATTCTTTTCATCGGTGATCTGGATAAAACAGACTTATTGTTTTACGCAGCAAAAATTGCCTCACTTGAAAAAGACGTCCTTATCGCTGATTTTACTCAGAGCAAGCGTTATGAGCATGCCTATCCCAAGGTTGAGAATGGCGAAATTATTCAACAACATGATCGTTTTGATGTAGCTGAAGGCCTCGAGAATTATAGCGATCTAGAAGCCATTCTAATGAAGCATTCATATGACATTGTGCTTATAGATGTGGATCGAGAAACATCGCTTAAAAATTGGCCGGCGAGTGATCTGCATTACCTGGTGACTTCCTATGAGAATCCTGTTATCCAGAAGAACCTAAAACTTATCGAGTCTTTTTTCCATGAGAAATCGGCTTCGGACCTATTTTCAATCACAAAGATTATTCATGAAGTCCATGGCACCTTAAATGAAGACTACATCAATGATCTCTTGGACAAGTACCCAATCCACTGGGATGAAAGCCTGACATATTATCCAGATGAACGTGATCTGACTCGGAAAATAAGCAATCAATATACAAGTACTGTCAAGGTTAAGGGGTTATCTGGTCCGTATAAAGAAGTTTTGAAATCTATCACCGCTAAAATTCTTGATCGGAATATTAAAGAAATTAGCAGCCTCTGGAAACAAGCTGAAAGGAGAAAGTGAAATGGGACAAGTCGCGTTTTGGGGAATTCAAGATGGTTTGGGTGTAACAAGTAATGTAGCTGCTGTTGCTTCTATATTAGCTTTGGAATATCAAATTAAAACACTCGTCTCTCAGCCGCAGTGGTCTGAAGCAACATTGGAATACGCATTTCGGAGTTCAATTACTAGGTATAATCGCGATTTCATGAACTTTGCTATCCAGGGATTAGACAGTTTAGATCGGGCCGTACGAAGTAACAAATTAGAACGTGAATCTATAAAGAACAATTCACTTCTGATTGAACCTGACCGTCTGGACTTCCTCCAGGGATCTACAAAACTGAATAAAGAAGAGTTTGAGGGATCTCATGGAATTATTCAAACGATCTTTCAGAAAGCAGACGAATATTATGAGGCTGTTCTACTGGACGTCCAAAGCGGTGAGAATAGCCAGGTCACCCAAGCTCTAATGAAACAATCCGAACTGATAGTTGTTTGCGTTAATCAGAATATATCAATTCTAGAACAATACTTTAATGAGCGTACAAACTGGCCGTCTTTCCTTCGTGAAAAGCCGCAAATTGTTTTGATAGGCCAGTATGATCAGAGTTCTAAATACAAACTTAGAAACATCATCAATAAGTACAGATTTAAGGGAAGGATTTTCCCTATCTCTTATAACACTGATTTTAGAGATCATTTCAATGACGGCGATGTCAAAGGCTTTTTCTCGAAGTATAGAGGAGTAGGAAAAAGGGATGAAAATTATGTCTTTATCGATGAAGTAAGAACAGCAGCGCGTTCTATTTTGGAAGAGATAGGAGTCAATACGCAAATTAAGCATATTGAAAGAGGGGCTTCGTAATGAACTGGTCGGCTTTAATGAATCTTTTATTGATACTAATCATCCTGGTATCAGTTTTGATTTTCTTCATATACAAGCTGAATAAGTTGCGCAATCAAGCTCCAGCTAAAAAACTTGAGTTCGATTCAGAAAAATTCCGGTTAGACAAAATTCATGATTTTGTTGCTGATTCGATCAATGAATACTTAAGCATTAATTTGTTGGATCTCGGTTTATCAACGGAAGAGTATAGACGCAGAGAAGCCAACATGGGAGAACTTCAAAATGCCCTCCGGAATGCAAATACTGGGGACATTCAAGAGAAGATCTACGTAAAACAGCATATTCGGGATTTGCTCACGCTGAAATATGAGATCAATAAAGACAACATTGATTATGTCATTCCATTCCGAGATCTAGATCGACTTAGTTCACAGGATAAATTTGAAATTTTAATGGTGCTTTACAAAAAACAACATGGTTTCAAGGCACTTGATGTTCTGATTCAACAATATGATTTGGCAAGACCTAAACGAATTATCGAAGGCGGAACTACTGAATCTTATGTGATCACTGAAGCGGAGATCGATGAAATTTATGCTAAAGAAGCACATGGGCGCATTAGCTTCGATGATAAATTAGCAGTTGTTGTGCAGCGGATATATCAAGAATACAAAGGACACGGTGTTATTGATGAAATCAGAGATATGTCTATTGATGGGGTATCAGGGGGCGTATCAGGATTACCTCCAAGCATGCAGTTAATCGATGATGAACTTGAACTGTTAGATCAGATGCATAAATCCAAAAAGGGAACTTACAACAGCATTTGGATATTTTATCGTGGTAATCCCATACACCTTTCCTTCTTAAGCTTTGAAACAGAGCATGATCTGAAAAGAGTAGCCCAGAACATATACAAATATGATAGTAAAACTCAATTAACTGAAGATAAGCCATATGTTGTTAACGATATGAAAGATGGTTCCAGGGTGGTTGTGGTTCGTCCTCCTTTTGCTGAGAGCTGGGCCTTCTGGGTGAGAAAATTTGATTTACCTAATATGACTCTTGAAAAGCTTATTTCAGATGAATCCGCCGAGAATGCGGAATTACCAAGAGAGATGATTAAATTCTTGATGAAGGGTGGAAGAGTTACCGGTTTCACAGGAGATCAGGGGGCAGGTAAAACATCCGTTGCGATGGCGTCTGTCAAATACATCGATGCAAAATATACCTTGCGAATTCAAGAGATGGCATTTGAGCTCCATTTGAGAAGATTGTATCCAGAAAGAAATACAATTGCCTTTCGAGAAACTGATAGTATAAGTGGCCAAGAATCCCTGGATGTAACCAAAAAGACTGATGGCACTGTAAGTATTCTGGGCGAAATTTCAACCGATGAAGTCGCTTCCTGGTTTGTGAAGATGGCTACTGTTGCAAGTAAATTCACAATATTCACTGCTCATCCTAAGAGCTTTAACGATCTCATTGACTACTTGCGGAATGCTTTGGTAAACAAAAAGTTTTTTACAGACCAAAAGGCAGCTGAAGATCAGGTGGCGCGCGTTCTTGAAATGGACGTCCATCTTGAGAAGAACAACACAGGTAAACGCTACATTGAGAGGATTACAGAATCGATTTACACAAAGCCAGAAGATAATGTTCAGTTCGTGACTGAAATCGAGAAACTTTCAAAACAGGAAGGCATGGAAGCTAAAATGGAAGCTCTTATTGCTATCCAATTGGAAGCACATCGTAAGAACACGATGAAAAACTGGTCGGCTCATAACATCATCGAATATCGCGATGGTAAGTATATTGCGATGGAGCCTTTATCTCATCAAAAAGTGAAATCTATGTTATCTGTTATGTCTCCAGAAGATGGATTGTCATTCAAAGCCTTCCTTAAAAAATATTGGGGGCATGTGTCCTATGATTGATCTTAAGATTCTCTGGATTTTAGTAGGCGTTTTATTTACTGCATTCGTTGTAACGGGAATCATTCATTTTAACGTAAAAAAGAAGTCCGGGAATAAGGCTTATGTTAACGAATCAAAGGCTCGAATGCATCTATTCTATCAGAAATCCTATATTTTATTTCTAAGAATACCAGGATTGAGAAGACAGATTGAAAGAATCAAACTTAGGCTCTCGACGATTAATCCGTATGACGAAATGACCCTGAGAAAAGAAACAATGAAAATTACACTTAAAACACTTTTGTTGTTATTTCTAGGCGTAGATCTCTTCGCATTGTTTAGTCGTAGCTTGATGGGGACCGTATTCGCTGTTATGGGTGCGATCTTAATTAACAGTCTGCTTATCACTCACTTTGTAAAAAAAGAGGAAGACCGACTGCTTGTGCAACTAACCAATTTCTTGGAAGAACAGCGTCATGAATATCAAGATAATAAAAGGCTCGAGGAATCAATGTATAGAGCCGCCCAAAATTCTGCTCATACCATCAAGCTACAGATTGAAAAAATCCATAAAATGCTCACTTCGAAAGAACCGGAAAAGGAATTGGATGCTTTTTATAATGTAGCACCAAACCGGTATCTGAAAATATACGCTGGTGTATCGCATTTAGTCATGGAATATGGTGATCGTAACTTAAGCAAAGGTTCGATGTATCTAAATGCTCTCAATAAGATGGTTCGAGAGATTCGGGATGATCTTCTTCGAAGAAGTCGATTGAGCTACAGACTGAACAATTTGACCATTATGGCACTTTTACCGATTTTGCTAACCTTTCCTATCGTACTTTGGGCTGAAACCTTCTTTCCAGTCATGAGAGAGTTCTATAGCGGAACGATGGGATACATTTTAAGACTTGTTATCTACGCAGCTAGCATTATCTGTTACCTGTTGGTGAGGAAAGTTGGGGAACTTGAAGACGCTAAATATATTGCACCTGTGGCAAGGAAAAATTGGGAGGAAAAAGTCTACCGAATTCCTGTCATTAAGAGAATGATTGACCTTATCGTTCCTTCAAAGAATACAAAAAAGCATCACAAGATTACTTCATTACTGAAGCAATCAAACTCACCACTTTTACTTGAGTGGTTTTATATACAACGAATAGTAGTGGGTTTGGCCTGTTTTATCTTAGTTGTTTCTCTTTCAGTCTTCCTTCATTGGAATTCAGTTCAGCAAGTCAAGCTAAGTCCTACACTGGATAATGTCAGTTTAGTAGGTGCGCTTAATGCAAAAGAACTTCAAGAAGGCGTTGAGAGAACGAAGCTTGATAACCAGGTAATAGAAAGTATAGAAGGGGTGGGGCAACTTTCAAGAGAGATCATTAGTAAGAAAGTATCTGAATTAACACCGACACAATTAGATGGAATCCACTTGAATAACATTACAAATAGAATCATTGAGAAAATTATGATTCTGGAGAACGCATACTTCAAATGGTACGAGCTCCTTGTAGCAATTGGATTCTTCATCATTGGTTTATTCATTCCTGTTTGGATCCTCATGTTTCAACGAAAAATGAGAGCCATGGAGATGCAAAATGAAGTAGATCAATTCCATACACTAATTTCAATACTATGTGAATTTGAGCGAGTGTCGGTGCAAATCGTTCTGGAATGGATGGAAAGATACGCTCTTATTTTTAAAACTCCTCTTAAAAAATGTCTGAACAACTATGATCGAGGGGCAGAGAAAGTATTAGTACAGCTTAAAGAAGACGCGCCTTTTAGTTCCTTTGGAAAAATTGTTAATCGGTTAATGAGATCGGTTGAAAAGATTTCTGTTAAAGAGGCGTTTGATGACTTGGAAATGCAACAAGAATATCATCGTGAACAAAAGATTGAACGAATGAATCGACTCATTACCAAGAAGGTAGCCTGGGGACGGATCTTTGGTTGGACACCGATCATCTTGTTAATTGCACTTTTCCTACTGTTCCCAATGCTTTATGTTTCTTTCAAGAATATGGGCGAGCTCATGATCAATCTTCAAAATTTAACGTAGAGGAGTAATTGAAAGATGGATGATACAACTGGTAAAGGATTATCCCTAACAGGGACAATATTTATTACGATTGGATACATTACGTTGGGGGTTTTATTGTTTGCCTTGGTAGTCGCTGGTGTTAAGGTGGCACAAGATCGGATGACAGGTATTACAGATCAGCTACAACAGGCCGAATACACAACATTTGACAACGGCACCATGTCTGGCAGCCAAGTACTGAATTCCATTCGTCAATACATGAATAATGATCAGTTCGGTATTGAAGTTACTACAGGTAAAAACAGTACTACTTTTTACGGAAATACGTTTAGTAACGAGGGTGAAATTATAGGCAATACAAAAAACACTGACTTGAAGCCGGCTCAAAACCAAGCGAGTACTGACTACATCAATCCATCGGGTAAATTCAAAACCTCACTTGTCTATGATAAGAACGGCGTAGTACGTGGTTTGAAAATGAAGCAATCAACACTCGCTACTCCTTAAAACAAATTCATCAGTTGCAGCATTTCTCCTCGTCAGAGGAATGCTGCAGCCTAAATAAAGGAGTTGTCAGATTATGAATGATAATAATGCTGAATCATCGATATCACTAATGGCAGCTGTTATATGGTTTGTAGCAGCGCTTTCTATCGGATTAACATCATATGTTTTACAAGAAAAGAGCATAGAAGCCGTAGCTATAGCTAATGCAAATGAAGATCGGCGAGTCCAAACACTGTACAAAATTGAAGCAAATGAAACTTATTCTGGAGCGCAAGTCATTCAGACACTTTATGAAATCAATAAGATTGAAGCTGATATTGAAGTAAATCATTTATTTTTCTCTAAAAACATCAATATTGAAAGCACCGATGTTTCCGGCATCGATCCTTATAAAAACTATATAGTTACCTTTGAACGAAATACTGAGGGCAAGCTTCAGAAGATAATTTTTAGGGGGTGAACACTTGAACTCATTGTCGAAAATAGTGGCTATCATTATAGGAATCTTTTTGTTCCTTTTGTATCCGCTATACCAGCAAGCCCAAAAGCATGATGAATTATCCCAGACTGTTGTTCATAACGCTGTTACTGAATTTGTAGACGCTGCTAGAACCAAAGGGTTCATCAGTCCGACGATGTACTCTGAGTTCTCACAGAAACTTGCCGCAACAGGAAATGTTTTTGATATCGAAATATCTCATCTACATAAAAAATACAATCCGCTGTACACTGACCCAGCTGATCCAAATACATTTCAAAAAAGCTTCGAGGCCTATTATGACGGGTTTTATACTGATGAAATTATGAAGGTGCTCTACCCGGATCAGAATATTCCAGAGGACAGTGAGACAAGGAAATATAAGCTCAGCCTCTACGATTACCTTTCAGTAAAAGTGACCAACCGTAATACAACAATGGCTCAGGTCATCCAAAATTCTTTGTTTGGTCTTACAGAGCAAGGGGCTTCTTCTAAGATATTTGTTCCGTATGGAGGCATGGTTCTCAATGAAGATTACTAATCTTGCTATAGCCTTTGTTCTCATTGTAGCACCGTTCTATTTTGTTTTAGATTTACGAGCAAGTGCTTTATCTAAAGTCAATTATCTGGAAGATCAATATGATACAGCATTAAAGACGGCCAGCCAAGATGCTGCGGTCCTTCTAAACATTAATGAATATCAAGAATATGAGGCAGGATATCAGTCTAATAAATTCTTCAATGCTAATAAAGAATTAGCAATCGATGCGTTTTTTAGAAGTCTTTATCTCAATTTCAATATCGAAAATGATCCAATTTCTCAAGGTGCATTTTCTTCTTATGTGCCGGCTGTCGTCGTTACCGATTATGACGGATATTGGATTTATGCTCTTACGGAATACTCAAACTCTCAAGGTGAAATTGCCTATAAGCATATGTGGAGGCCAAAAAAACCATATGCTTTCACAGATCAACAAGGCAACGTATTTAATTTTACTCTTGATGGATACGTCAGGGTTCATGACGTAAGTACACGAACTTGGATTAAAGGATGGCAGCAAGATTTAGCAGGTCGTTATAACATTCCTCTTCTGAACGATAAAGCTGCTTTTGAGGCTCAAAGACGGACGATCATTGTTGATAGCATTCAACAGGATCTTGCCTTCGTGATCAATAAGCATAACGAATTTGTGAGTAAATATGGAATTAGCTATTCGTTTTCTCTTCCTTATATACCTAAAGAGGATTGGGTGAATACCATTGACGATATTGGCGTTATAGCCTTTATTCAAGGGATTCCGATTGGGGACCGATACTATAATAACTACGCTTTCGGTGGTGGACGACTTGTAAAAAAACCGGTCATCTATGGGTCCGTGGATCAGCAAACGGGGATTAGATATTACTACCGGGATAGCTGTTCCTACCCGTACCGAATCGAAGAAGCATTTAGTAGTGAAAAGGAGGCTGCAGCTGCTGGATATTTCCCGAAAGAATGTTTTAATGGGTCTCCGTAGCGTCAAATAGGTAGTCTTCCTGGATTCAGGAAGACCGCGGCCTATTTGTCACTTGCCGCATCGGCACAGCGTATCAGGGCGCTTGAAATTGTCAAGGATTTACCGCTACGCGTTCCTCCGTGACAATTAAGTCCAACTACTCCAGCAGCGCCTTTGGCGCTTTGCTGAGCCTCTAGTTGGACTACGCGCGAGGGTTAAACTTGTTGATTACTCGACCTGAATTGCTTGTTCCAAGCGGCAAGCATACCGGCCGCAGCTGATTTTAATAGGATTCTGCCTTTAGGATAGTGGGGAGCATAAGGGATGATTGAAAGGGGTGATGCTGGTTGTTATTTTGCTATCGGAAGATTATGAAACATTGAAGTCAAAATATATAGACGGAGAGTGAGATCAAATGAGAGTGATTTTTAAAAGTTTACTTGCCGGTGTTTTGCTGACGACTGCTGCTTATGGTGTAGTGAGTGCTAACACGACAGAAGCCAAAAGTGCAGCTCAAGTAGAAGTTTTGTTGGACGCGAAAAAGATGAAGTTTCCAGATGCCAAGCCGTTCCAAGATCAACAAGGTAGTGTGATGGTTCCGATTCGTTTTGTGTCCGAAGCTTTAGGAGGGAAGATCAGCTATAGCAAAAGTGGTGGTAAAACCACTGTTGAAGTAAAGAAAGGCACGGATACGGTCAAAATGACAGTTGGCCAAACAACTGCGTTAGTGAACGGGAAGTCCAAAAGCTATGGTACGAAGATCATTCTAAAGGATAGCCGGACATTTGTTCCTCTACGCCTGGTGAGTGAAGGTCTGGGTGAAAAGGTCAGTTGGGATAAAGTTGGCCGGTGGGTCTGGATCGGCGAGAAGAATTTCCGAAATACAGACGATGATCAGTTTAAACTTCAGTCATTAGATGAATTCAAAGCATATACAAAATCTTCTATTTATTTTAAAAAATTCTCGGCAGATAAAGAGCAATTTGATGGAATAAAAGTTATTCACGCTAATCAATTGCCGATCAAACTTGGAGATGGCGAAATTATCTATGACATAAAGATTGAAAAATCCAATGGGAAAGATTACATCGCGATACGTAGTTCTGTTCGAGGGACACCAATCTTTTTCATGGTCAAAAATGATCATGTAAAATATCGGACGGGTGTAGATAATGCTTTTGTAAACCATAAGGACGGGACAGCAACGAATTATTATCCAGTTACTAGTACATCGGATGTTTTCCAAAATGGGAAGTACATTCAACGTTATGATTGGACAAAATTTCGACTAAATATGGCTGATTACATCGCGTTCAGTACAGATAAACCTAAAGATTACATCGTGGCCATTGTTAACCCTTTTAAATAAGGAGCTGTGGCATGTTGAGACTGAAATCCAAAAAGATTATCCAAGTCATGCTTTGCTTTATCGTAATTTTCACTGCGGTATTTGTTATTAATCCCAGTAAAGCAGAAGCTATCGGAGACAGCAGGATGTTTCAACATCCTAAAAATCCAAACATCTATTATTTTGTTGGTATGGTTTACTATGACACATGGAGTGATTCTGCTGGTAAATGGTCAACAACAAAACCGCCAGGATCCGTTACAGATGTGGATGGTTTTGATTATATGTTTGAATTTAATTCATCTCGCAAAATAAAAGATGTTCGTGTAAGCAAGTTCGATTACTACCGTGAATATGGGGATGAAATTTGGGAAAAATCTCGATCAGTTGAGATGGCACAGAATCCAAAATCGTACTATGAAAGATCAACTTCTACAAGTTATTCGCTCACAGACCGACCATGGACAGGGAAAGGGACTAACATAGCGAATGTTCCTGTTTATGTTACTCGGGGGTTGCTTGAAGCTCAAAACCCGGTAAATAGAAGACAGGAAGAAGAACAGAAAGGACAACAATTTGCGCCACTAGTTGAAGGCTGGCGTTACCATTTTCCCACACTGTTTGAAATCGAACTCGAGCCAACAGAAGGTAAAGCAATAATTAAACACTATACAACTAAAGGCCAATCTCTTAACGGTGTCCCTGGATTTACGGATAGGGAAGAAAAGTTAGAGAAGGACCAACCATATGCTTTTACACACACACCGGGGACTGCAGACTACATATATAAAGGGCATAAGAAAAGTACGGTTTCAGCTCCGAGTGGCGGATCACCAACGTCGGGGGATCCAAGTGCATTCACTTATGATGGCACTTTCCCTATTTACTATCTGTATTTCTACTATGAGCCTAAAAAAGATCCACCTCCTCCGCCGACCAATTCATGCACTCCACCGGCGCCAGGAGCTCAGATTAATGGGAAGTACATGGATCCGGTTGTCACCGCCAAGATACTGGCCGATCAACGTGGGAGTGAAATGTTTGATGTTCTGCAGGGGATCCCGACATCCGAGAGCTTGTACGGAAACATATTAGCTCGAAACTATTTATTCCAGAACACCTTCGTTCAAATGTCGGGAACATGTACCTTTGAAGTAAACGTGGAAAAGACATGGACTCTTCGATGGGATCCGAAGAAACCGGGGCCGAATGGACCAGACGGTAAACCAACTGAGGTGCCGGATCCGCAAGAGGATGAAGAGGTAGTTACTCAAAGATATACGGTTGTGCGGCCGTATTCGTATTGGGTGATCGATAACCTAGAAGTGTATAAGATCAACCAAGGTATTTTAAGGAACTATGCCTTACCGGGAGAGCAAATTACCATTAGTCCGCAAGGGTATCAGCCGCCGCAATTTACAACAAATGCGTCTGGAGCGTACTATCCGCCAACACCACCAGATCCTATTGTGGCACCTGCAGGATCTTACGGCGGCAGTCAATTTACAAGTAGACCGTCTCCACCAAGTGAGAATCTGCAAAGTGTTGCCGAGGATGGTGTAAAGAAGGTTGAAGTTACCAATGATGCATTAGTCTTTAATGGGGCAACGATCATGAATCCTGCCCGGACAGCTGAGACAGGACCAAGGCCTGGCAACATACCTGCACCGACTCAGATCGATGAGAATGTGCTGTATAAGCCCAACAACATCATTAGCTCCAGCAAGGTCAATCGAGCCAATACAACGAGTGCCGGCACAATATTTTACGGATTGCTACCTGGCAACATAAACGGCGGCAGCGACCAAGAATTTTCGATTCACCAAATCAACACGGTAACGGTACATACACCCGTTGTGAACTATTCATCGGTTAGTGATGATCGGCCACATAATCAGAAAACAACTCCGAATTATAATAGGGCCGCGTTCATCTTGGATCGACCGTTTATAGTACGAATGCCGACTAATGGGCAGCACACGAACTATCCTGGTTACGGAAATCGAGATTACGCTAAATACTTCCGGACGAAGCAAGTGCGATTCCCTTTTGATACGTATAACAGCAGCCGAACGGTATTTTATCCGAAAGACACATGGATCGATATCCCGGTTAACCAATTGGACACCGAATTTTTCTTGCCGGTTTGGGTTGATGAGGGGAATTACCAAGTATACTTCCGGAACATTGCAGAAAATTCACCACCAGATCTTCCATATCAATACGATGCAAATCTTGATCTGGTGAATCACGTGGCAGCTGATGAAGTATCTGTGGAAGTCATTGGCCGGCTTTACGATTTCCATATAACCGATATCGCAGATTATAAATGGGAATCTGTTTTCCGGACACAACCAGGCAGCACAAATCCAACGGGGATATCCTATTGGGTTGGAACAAAGGGCATTGATGGAGAACCAAGAGGAAATACTCCACAATTCACGTTACCAATCCGGCCAGGAAGTAACCCAATCCAAGGATTTAAAAATGTGGCCGTCAAAACCGGGTATCATTTCAAATTCGATTTCAAGAGCAAGGGTAACATGTTTGGAAAAGAGGATGGTATACGTATAACACCGACATTCCACTTTGTTTCCAAGGACGGGCAATATCGCTTTCCTGTTGATCTGTACTATAAAACAAATTCAAAAAATTTCGTTAAGGTAGGATCTCCAGAAGATCAAGTAAAGCGATATGTCATCTTGAATGAAAGGTTAAGAAATGTACCTGCAGAGGAAATGATCGATACTGCTAACTTCAAATATGATAACTACTTCACGACTGGGCAGCTGGGTTCAATCACAAGACAGCAGTACATCGATCGCTACATTTCAAAAGATACAAAACAAAAGACACCGGTTGGTGGATATGGGCTGATGCTGCTTCCGGAGTATATCCGAACCTTTATCGGGCCAAAAACGAATATCCCACCTTCTGTCAATGTTCAACGAGCCAATGCTGCCATCCAGAAATGGTATGGAGAATACAGCTTGCCGGCAGAGCCATATGTCGTTGAGGCTGGTACGGATCTGGCAGAGTATGCAAGAACCCACGGGGGACTTGATGATAAATCGGCTGTCTTTTTCAAGAATGGTTATATCATTGTGAATTTCAACATTGAATCCATTCGCAATGGTGATCTGAATAATCCTCATCTTCAGTACATTAATGCACCTTTAATGAATCAGTGGCAGCTTGAAGGCTATCAACGATTGGTATTTGACTCCTTCGGCAACCGGTTTAATTTAGAGGATGGAGATGTCGTTTTCTATCATGCCGATCTGTCCAGTCGGAATGATTTCAGCTCACAAGTTCCGCACTAACAATAAGGGAGATCAGGGGGAGGATTTATCCTCTCCTGGACCTCTTGCACTCATTTTTCGAATTAATTTACAATTTCTGTATATTTTTCATTGGTTTTCACGATTTACACACTTTATTTCAAGTTTATCTTGATAAATTCTTGTGATCTTTAAAAAGGAGATTATGCATGAATCCTATGAAAAAGCTGTTATCCAGCAGCTTTATTGCCATGATGTTGATTTCATCTCTTTCTATATTTATTGGTGTCCAACCTAGCTTCGCTGAGAATAAAGCGATCGATCCTAGCCAAGCGCCAAAGGCATCCTTTTGGTTTGCACCAAGTAAAAAAGAAGCACGAGATGGTCTGGGGTACTACCGTGATACAGTAACCCCCGGAGAAACTCGGGAGTACAAATTCTATGTTAAAAATTTACTGAATGAAAAACTAAAATTGAAGATTTACGCGACGGATCCGGTGCCCTTGCAGGATGGAGGAAAGGATTTCGGGGCATATAACGCCGGGGTAACGAATGCAGGGACATGGCTTTATCCTCAAGGTTCAAAAGATATTACACTGGGACCACAAGAAATGCGTGAGTATACCTACCGAGCATCCATACCAAAGGATCTGGCTCCTGGGCAGCACATCGGCGTTGTAGCTGTATCTGAATATAACGAGTTCCAGGGAGAAGGAGTCGAGACCAATATCGAAAACACGACTCTTGCTCCGGACATTGAAAATCAAAACGGGTTATGGGTGGTTATGGATTACAAGATCGATGAAGCCAAACATGCTATGTCGATTAATACATTTACTCATGACTATATCGCATCGGGTGAATCCCGGTTTACCGTTACACTTGAGAACCGTGGGACGATCTTGGAACAACCGACCGGTTATATTGAGGTTCGGGATAGCTCCAAAAAAGTTATTTTTCGAAAAGAGTATGAGGCCGGCTCGATCTACTACGGTACGACAGCCAATATGGTAAGCATCGCGAAAAACCAGTTGTTATTGCCAGGCGATTACGAAGCGTACTTTGAAGCAAACTTTGCTGGGCAAAAGGAATGGAAGCTATTTAAATTCACAGTAACACCAGAAGCTAAAAATGAAGCACAAGCTGCTATGGCACATTACGACAAACTGGAAGTAACGGACGGCATTCCAGATTGGTTGAAATATGTTCTCGTCATCGGTGGGATCCTCATTCTTCTGCTGCTAATTCTCCTATTTTGGTTGCTGGCTAAGCGTAAAAAGGGCGACATTGAGGAACGAATCAAAATGTATCTGGAAAAAGGCCTTACTTTTGATAAGACACGAAAGAAAGTACAACTTGACCAAAAGACATTCACCTTATACGTCGTCAAGCTCGGGTACATACCGGATAGTGAAGAACCTGAGTGGGATAAAACCATTCATACGTGCAAACATGCAAGACGTATTGCAATTGCCATGGTCGAGAATTCATATGTTGGACCTGGCAGCAAAAATGAAATAACGGAAGGCTCTGCATCAACTGAAAACCTGAAAGGGGGTGAGGACGATGTAGGAAAAGGAGCTTAAGCGATAATTGGAAGTCAATTGGGGTGACGGAAGCCAACATGAAAGAAAGCATGATGAAAATAACAGTATTTTGGAGGTCTTGGCACATGGCTAAAGAAAAAGATGTAGAGAGACAAAGGAGTAAATCTGGTAAGGCAAGACGTGTCCTAACCACTGCGCTGGCGGCTGCATTGTTATTACCAAGCGTACTGATACCTGGTAAAAATACGGTCGAAGGTGCTGGTCATGCAAATATAGTCGGCGTTGATTATTTTGCAGATCCAACCATGAACAGAGTGCCTAGGCCAACGTTAGAGCTTAGTGATGGTAGAACCATCTTTATGCGCGATTCTGCATTGGCTTTTCAACCTGAAGATAAAAATGTATTACAAGATTGGGGCACGGACTACATTAAGTATCTTCATTTCAATACAGCCGAGTCTGGTTATGCAGCTAGACTTACAACCTCTGGAGAGTTCTTCGTTCGCAAAGATCAATTTAATGATCCTAGTCGGGCCTTCTCAAAGTGGGCTGAAGGATGGAAAGACTTTGTTTACCTGAACTATGCCGGCGGATACAGTTTCTTCGGTTTAAAAAATGATGGCAGCGTAGTTGCTATAGGTTCGGGAACTTATGGTGAGCTGGGGACTGGAGTTAAGCAGAGCACGTCAGTTCCTATGGAAGTGCTGAATCCGGATACGAACACACCACTAACCGGGGTTAAAAAGATCATTCAGGTCGATCCAGTAAATGTGTTGTTTGTTACCGATTCAGAAATCTATAAGATTGGTCGTGCCTTTGGATCAAGCTCTTTTGATAACGCAAAACCAATCAAGGTCACATCATTGTTTCCAGGTTTTAATGGAGCAGATAGCATTGAAATGGGATATGTCGGTAAAGGAATGCTAGGCACTATTGATACGATAAATTCCAATCCCTATGCAGATGTGTCCCTTCGTTACTTTTTGATTAACGGAAGCTATTATACCTTGACTGATACGTCAACATCTTCGAAATATACGCTTGAAAGTTCAGGCTACTCCGAGATGAATAGCAATAGGCTCTACCCATTTAATGGGGACCCTACAAAAACTGTACGATCGTTATATCAGCAAGAACAAACCAATGGAGGTAGGGTTTATACCGCCAATGCAGAAAATACGTTCTTTGAAATTGAGTCGAATGGAAATTTGGTTACATGGGGATTCCCGATTGATCAAATTGGTTATCAATCCTTTGACCGGTCTAAGTATTCAACGTCAAAAAGCCTCTTAATCCCAAATGCAAGCAAAGTGTCTGTAAATCCTAATGCAGCTATCTCTATCGTTGCCGCTCTAGCAACGGATGGTAATGTCTATGTAGTCGGAAACAACGGTAACACATGGGCAGGTGGACCCAATGTTGGGATAACCGGCATTAGTGGTGTCATTAATGCACCTACTAAATTAACAGGGCCAGATGGTGCGATTGAGAATATAACTGATCTGGCTATGAGCTCAAGTGCAATGTACCTCTTGAAAAATACAGGGGATGTGTATGTCTTTGCGAGAGATACTTCAAACATCTATAAAAACAAATACAACAAAACAACGGGCACGAAATTTGTTGGTTTATTGGAAATTAAACGTGACGTTAACAAGAGTGTAGTTTACGGAATCGATGAAACAGGGGTTCTTCATCTTATTGATGACGTGGGTACTACAACGCCACAAACGGGTGCAACGGGCATTTATCCTCCAGGGTATACTCCGGGGCCGACAACCATTGATAAGCCGACGGAGGGTATGCGTTCAACGGATAAATTCGAAAATACGATTATCACCTTAGAATATCCTGCAGTAGCCAACAAAAAAGAGTACTCCCTAGACAATGGAGCTACTTGGTTGGATTACACGGCTCCAATAACCTTGACGAATAAAGGCATGATTAACGTTAAAGCTCGTGCTGGATTGGATAGCCTGTACAGTGAGATTCTAGATATCTACTTTATGAATAACCCTATTGTCATCCCTGCGGGGTATCCGAAGCTGCTTGAGCAGGACGGGGTACTTACGATCGATACAGGCTCCATTGATTTGAATCGGGTAAAAGTCCAGGTTGATATTGATGGCCAGGTTTCCGATTATACATCTCCCGTTTTATTGCAGGAAGGCGACTATGTCGCAACAGCGATCATTCTAAACCAGAATGGTGAAGAGCTCACAAGAGTAACAGAAAACATTACTGTCGATCCGCCGGCTCCGGGGACGTTAACTGCTCCTGTCGGTACTGTAGGTGATTTGGATGCAAACAATCAAAGACCATTGACAATCGGCTTTAATCCAACACAAGGATCACTGCAAATTCAACATGATGGCGGTCCATGGGTGGACGAGCCTGAAATCTTAAACCAATATAACGGCACATCTGAGGATCCAAGCGCTACAGAGCGTAAATTTACACTGTTTGTCGATAACGTTGTGGATTCTGTTTATAAAGCCCGAGTAACCGATGGAGTTAACTTCAGCTCGGAAACACTTCTAGTTGTGACAGCTCAAGTTTATGACCCTTCTTTCTTCAGAGACATCGATGATAAATTGTTGATTGATTTCTCGAATCTCCCAACAGGGAACTGGTATAAAGAATACTCGGTAGATCAAGGATCTACATATCATGAGTACACTGGACCGATCGATATCGGTGCAGCGCTACCTATCAAGGTCCGGGTTACGGATACTGGATCTGGTCAAGTTCTTATCGAAAAAGAATACATCACGCCAGCTTTAAACGGAACTAATCCAAACCCTAACCCTAATCCTGGTGTTGATCCATCTTGGGGAACTGAAGTAACGGCTGCAGATCAGGAAGCCATTCTAAACGTTATCGGCGGAGGGTTATCTTCCAAGTTTAATGGACTGCTTTTGGATAATATTGAGATACAGACTGTAAACCAATATCAAACCATTAACTCCGTCACTAATACGTTGATTGAAGATAGCTCTGGATCCGGGGATGGCTGGACGTACTCGCTGTCCGTTACAGATTTTGTAAGTGACCCGGTGTTAGACACTGGAATGGGTACTCAGGATCTTGTTGTTAAAATTCCTGCATCTGCCATGAACGTTGATGTAAAATCTGCTAAGGTCCTTGCCGGATCTCCGGATCAGACCGCTAAAGTGGGGAATTACGTCCTCGGATCTCAGAAACAGGCTCTTGCACAAGCCAATCCATTTGAAGGAATGGGTTACTACGACATTCCTATGGACTTTATGTTCCGCGTGCCAAGCACTGTTGAGGTAGTGTCCATGGGCAGTGGAAGTGCTCATCAAGTGGGCGACAAAGTTGGTTTGAGAGTAGGGGTGTACAGATCCTTGTTCACCTTCTCATTGGCCAAAGGGATCTAATGTTCTATGGGGGAACCAGCATAAATGCATGGTTCCCAACCAACTTAACATTCCTACAAAAGAAATGATGGAGGGCAAAACATGAATAAAGGATTTAGAAAACTTCTTCTTGGGACGATGGGGATTTCAGCACTTTTGTTGTCTCTAGGAACTTCAACATTTGCAGCAGATGTAAGCGAACAAAAAGTCGAAGTTGTGGGATCTGGGCTGCGTGCGTTTCAAACTCAAATCAAATTCGATGATATCAGGTTGGATGTCAAGAAAAGCCAAAGCTCTAAGGCTGAGACGACCGTGACGCTCGTTGATGGAAGAGGATCAGATGCTGGCTATACATTAAGCATGAGCTCGACTGATTTTGAAATCGAGAAAAACATAAATGGAACCTTAGAAAAGTTCTACATCCCGGCTTCGGCTGTTGAGGTAACAGCACAGTATAAAGGTCCGGTCACAGGTGCTCCTATCGACTTCAGTCGGGGGCAAGGATCGCTTTCCTCCCAACTCGTACTTTCAAACGCTTCGCAAGCGATTATACAAGCAAAACCATCTTTTGGTGGCGGTACACACCAGTTTCAAATGCGTTATGACTTGAAGCTGCCCCAAACTATAAGTAAGCAGGACGGTACAAAGATCGGGGTACTGCAAGGATCCTATAAAGCATTGTTTACGTATAAAGCAACATCCGGCATTTAATACTGATTGAATCTGAATAAATGCCGCTCAGGATTAACATACTGGGCGGCAAATAATCCTCAGATTGCCATGAAAAACCACATCAAAGGAGTCTAGTCAGAAGTGTTAAGCCAAATCCTAACAGATACTTTATGTCAACTTGTCATTAGTCCGCAGCACACCATGTGCTGTAATTCTGTTAACGTGTGGAACTTACCAACCACACCTTTGAAATCCAAATCTTGTCCAATTCAATGGCGACTTTCTTAACGTTATCTTATACTCCACTTTAAGAAGGGCTGCGTTTGCAGCCTCTTTTATCTTCTTCTAACCACCTAAAAAAGCGAACATATTATCCCTTTTCGTGTTGTGACACGACACGATTTTTGGTATAATAGAACTAGGATAAAAGTAGTGGAGGTAATAGATTTGTTTGGAGACTACATAAGAAAATTACGCACGGACAAGGGAATCACTCAAACTGAGGTTGCTGAAAAAGCAGGTATGCAGATAAGGTATCTCAGCCGCATTGAAAATAATCGGGACAACCCTCCATCAGAAGAGATATTACTTCGATTAGCAGCCGCACTGGATGAAGATCCGCATCAAATGGTGGTGAAGGCTGGCAAGGTTCCATCTGATTTCAAAGAATTGATAACGGAAGACGATGACGTTTTTAGGTATCTTAAGCATAAAGTTGAGGATCGATCTAAAAGTGAGGGATAGAGGATGGCGCATTTTTCTACAGAATACATAGATGAGTTATTATCGCGAGTAGATATGATGGACGTTATGAAAAAACATGGTGTACGTGTTAAAACGGGCAGTGGAGACAACAACTATTATGTTGCAGATTTCTGCTGCGGCAAGACAGATTTCGATAACGGCCGAATAAAAAAAGATACCCAGACTTATAAATGCGAGGCGTGTAAAACAGGAGGCAATGCGATTCATTTTTTGCGAGATGTTGCCGGCATGACTTTTTACGAAGCTGTTAAAGAACTTGCTGATATGACTCATATGGATCTGCCAGAATCCAATGGAAAGGAACAGGAGCTTCAAAAAAGAAAAGAACTGGCCCTTAAATTGGCAGCTGATTTTTATCACAAACAAAATAACTATGATTATTTTTTAAGTAGAGGAATATCGCTGGATGTTCTTAAAAAATATAAAGCTGGCTATGCACCTGGAGGGAGAGTTCTACGTAACTACTTAGAAAGCCAGGGATTCACGAAACAAGAACTGACTGATTTTAAATTACTTAATCAAAAGGGATTAGATAAGTTTTTCTTTCGTGCCATCATCCCAATCTACATGAATGGGAAAGTTGTTGATCTTTACGGCCGCCAAATATCCGAAGGAAAGGGAGTCAGCCATCTTTACCTCTATGGCAATGTTAGTTTCCTAGGAGGTTATGATTTTATAGAATCCGGCAAAATGGTAACCATTTATGAATCATTTATTGATCAGCTTGTGGCTGAGTCCAATGGGCTAACAAATGGGACGAACCCTGGAGGAGCCGGCAAGTTTAATATAGATCATGCTCGTTTGCTGCAGAAGAAGAAAATTGACCGATCCCTTGTTATTTATGATGGGGATAGTGCCGGAAGAGAAGGGGCTTATGAGACCGGTAATATCCTGCACAATTCCAATATTGAAACATGGATTGGTCAACTCCCTGAAGGGAGAGATCCTGCAGATGTTCTGAGCACGGAGGGAGCTGAGGCTTTCCGGAAAATGGTTGATGGCAAGCCGTTTCAGAAAATCCAGATGTATCGAGAGTTGGACAAGTATTCAATTGAGGAGATACAAGCGTACCTGCATGAAAGAGCAACAAATCAATAAATTTTATAAAAAACAACAATATATCGTATGAAAAGAAATTTTAAATAACTCAATCCTTGAGAAAAGGCGGCGATTTTAATGGACTATCCAATATGGACGCTCAGTGGACGATATTGCGGAAAAGTTATAGATGGTCAAGTATACGACGAAGATGGTCATCACGTTGGTTACATCGATGAAGGAAGAATATTTTCCGCAAGAACAGGTAGGGTCGTTGGTGAGTTTTATCGAGAAGATAGAGTAGGATTAAAGACTTCAAAAGTTTATCCGATTAGAGGTGCTAGAGGAATACGAGGATCTAGGGGGTTTGGAAGAAGAGGAAACAAAGGTGGAATAGGCGTAGGTGGCTGGAAAGATCCTGAATTTTAAGCGGATATCTTGGCCAATCTCAGCCACCAACCGGACGGCCAACTACATTGTGTCAATTGTGAAAAACCTGCGAGCGAAGTCAAATCATTACGTACTGGCCGACAAGATTACTAAACGGATTTATAAATTATTCAGAGGAGTGAGTGCAAGTTGTTTTCACGACGGTCAATTGTAGAGAGTTTTAAATTTAGAGACTTTAGGTACCATAATGATATAAATGAATTTGCTTTGTTGTATGGCCTTGAAGATGCGGCCGGGGAAGGTGGGGTACAAGCGAAGGCAAATAACATGATGGAACACCTGATTAAGACCAACGATAAAACATTGGTTACAGAAGTTATTACAGATTTATTAAATAGAAGTTTGCAGGGATATAGAAGGTTAAAAGAATACGCTTTGGAAGAAGAGTCATTCGAAACCGATTACCCTGCCTTGAATCGAGCACTTAAACAAGATGGGTTTAATGTAGTCGACTATCAGTTGATACGTCAGCTTCCTGTATCAGTGGAAGTATCGGGTAATCAGGATGAATTATTTATGCTGCTTATTAAACATAAATTGGATACACCCAGGGGACATCTTGAACAAGCATTAAATTCTCATTCAATCGGGAATTGGGCAGCTGCTAACGCACAATTAAGAACATACATGGAAGGGCTGTTCGATGAGCTTTGTGACCGTGTTTTTGGTGTTGACCCCACTATATCAAGTAACGCAAAGCGTGTTAAATTAGGGACAACAAATCCTCCTCTTCTTGATCCTATTTTAAATGAGGCATCCTCTGATGGGAAAAATTTTATAAATGGTCTAATGAAACGATTACACCCTCAAGGGGCTCATGCTGGCCTATCTAGTTCAGAAGACAGTACATTTAGACTTCATTTAGTGGTGCTCACATCAGCATATTATCTGCGGAAATTCGATCAAGGAATATCTCGTATCTAATTTAACTTTAGATTGCTGTAGTATAGATCAACTCTGAAATTATTGATTTCAAGTTAAAATATTTACAATCGGAATTTTAAGTGAGTATTACATTCTGTATCATGATCTATTTGAAGAGAAGGCAGAAATTGATCGCGATGAGTTTACGCTATAACAACGTACCAGTTTGTACATAAAGGAAGGGTGAAAGGATTGTGAAAAAGATATCGAGGGAAGAATTTGAACGCAAGTTTGCTGAAGTCAATGCATCCTGGGGTTATGAGAATGCAAGCTTGAACGACCATGAGAAAGAGCTGCTGTTTAAACGAATGAACGGTGACATTACCGATGAGGAGTATAATTCGGAAATTATGAAGCAGGTCAAAAAATGAGCAGCAGCTATGTTTATCCTGGAACCAATGTCCTGATTAATAAAGCCGACCTGAAGGATCAAGCATCTTTAGATGTATATGAAAGAAACAGAACTGCTTTAAGGGCTATGGAATTGCAGCAAACACCGATTAAAGGAAATTTCGATATCCAGCATTTAAAGGCTATTCATCAACAGCTATTCCAGGATGTTTACCCTTTTGCTGGTGAGTTTCGTCATACTAATATCCGGAAGAATGATTTTACGTTTGCTGAATACCGAACACTTGATTTTACGACAGCCAACGTAACAAATATGCTACGTGAAGAGAAGTATCTGAAAGGGTTATCGCCAGAGAAGTTTGCGGACAAAGCAGCTACATATTATGCCGATATTAATTACTTACATCCATTTCGCGAAGGGAATGGACGAACGATCCGTGAATTCTTTAGGCAGCTGGCCAATGAAGCCGGCCACGATCTGAGATGGTCGCTTGTGCCCAAACAAGAATACATGGCTGCTGTAAAAGCGACGGATGATCCTTCTAATACGCAGGATCTTTCAAGAGTAATACTTAAATGTATTCAGAAAGAGCCTGGGGATCCAACTATGTGGATTGAACCAGACCATGAAATGACGCTTAGGGATGCTTTGAAGAAAGCAGAAGGTTTGCCGGCATCCGATCAAACGTTAACACCAGATATATTGAATTCAGTGATAACCAAGTATCGAATATATCATGAAAAGAATAAGGAATTCATCCAGTTCCAATTACAAGGAACCCAGGAGACGACAACGACTCTGTTAGAAAAAGCCCCTCATGTATCTCAGCAATTGAAGGATCGTATCCTTGATGAGGCGTCAGGGTTAAGTCATAAGACCCCACAGCAATCGTATGAATTAGGCAATTAAATATGCCAGCATTCGACAACAGTCTCTTTTCGAGGCTGTTTTTTTCGTATATATTTTAGCCAATATAGGTACAATTTTCTATTTAGTTAGGGGAAAATATGGTATAATAGGACTATGTTCAGTAGTCTTAAAGATTCATAAATACTGAATTGCGAATATGAGTAAAGGAGGTATTCGAAATACGTATTTACGTATTATATTCACCTAACAATTTGTTAACGAGCTATTAGAAAGGGAACGGTCTAATGCAGAACAATATTAAAATGAAAGATCGGAATATATTCATAAACGCATTTGTCCTCAACGCTGTCAGCTTTGGAGTCATCAATATGATTAGTGTTTTTGGAAAAATGCCTCATGTCGCATCTGAGTACCCCTTCCTTACCATACTTATTTGGTCAATGATTCTTGCAGCCTTTCTACAACAAGGATGGAAAGTCATGTTCTACGTGAATTTGATGCCTTTTCTCGTATTCTTTGCTATTCCATTTTTCATATCTGGTTATAGCGAACCGAACAGTGATGTGTTTGTTTCTTCAGGGGGCTCGTTTGTGCTTCCGAGAGATATTTATATCATTGGCGGTTTTTTGGTTTTTTCAATTCTTATACAGATTGTTGCTAACCTCAATGGACGGTTTAACCGAGATCCGGATGACTTCGAAGATGATACTGATTAATTGTGGGGCTTATCAGCAGCTGCTTGGGTTCTTATCGTAGCCAGATCAATGAAGAAAGGAGAAAAAATGAACTGTTTGCATTGTCGTACTGGAGTCCTTGAAGTCGTCGGATACATAGAAATTGATCCGGGGCCCCTTAATTTGCAACTCGGCTTTCATGTTCCCGAAGATAAACCCGTCATTAAGCTCATGATTTGTAGCAACAATGAATGCTGCCGTACCGAACTTAAAGCGGTTCCGGAAACATTGACCATCGCCAAGGAGCGTCTAAGGGAACGTCAATATCGTCGGGCAGATTCTGCGGCGCCTGAGTATTCGCTAAGTGAGAATTAATACGAACACAAGTTGTTTCATATTGGATCAGAAGGTCCATCGGAAATCTGGTTTGACACCTAGAACAAATTGGAGGTTTTCATGGAGCAGTATGTAAGGTGGTTGCAAGATAACCATAAGAAATCATCTACATTCCTAACCGCAGCGGTTAATTTCAGATCTTGGTATTCAGAGCGCACCGAACAGCAAGTATTTGATCCGAAAAGCATTCGAAATGTTGATGTTGAATTCTGGTTGGATTATTTGCTGAATGAAGCGACCTTTGTAAAAGGGGATTCGAATACGCCTAAAAAGTATGATACGAGAACGATTCAGGCCTATAGTCAGTGCATAAAATCTTATTTTGCCTTTTTGTATGAATGCAAACAAATCACTTGTGACATATACGAGGAGATTAAACAGTCTTTATCCAAGACAGTGAAAGAACCGGCTTGGTTATCGGCCGAGAAGGAGATCATTATTGATTACTTTAAGGAAGAGAGTAAAAAAACTAAATCCCGATGGACCTTCACGAGAAACAGGGCCATTTTATATGCATCTCTTTTTGCCGGCCTAACGACTTCTGAAATTCTTCGATTACGGTTGAAGGATTTGAATGTTTTGGTCGCACTTCTGAACGTACAAAGTGGAATTAAAGTCAAAAAGATTGAAATCGAGGCGGATTTAATGAATGCGCTTTTAGAGTGGATTACCGAAAGAGGAGATGTAGAGAACGATTATATGTTTGTCTCCAATCGAAATAAGCCACTTACCGATAAAGGGATTTGGTCCATCTATCATTCCATGAGTCATTCCATAGGAGTTGCTAATTTATCTCCGCAGCTATTAAAGAACACCTTCACAAGAGATCTATATGAACGGGGCTATTCGGTTGCTTTTATATCCGAAATCACGGGACAGTCGCTCCACTATATAAAAAGGATATCACGAACTAAATAATAAAAATTGGAGATAGGGTCTATGTTAACTCAAATTATCCCTTCATTTGTCATACTAACTGCATATCTCGTTATGCTTATCATGGCTGTCATTTTTTATCGACGATGGAAAACATCTGAGTATGGATTCTTGGCAATTACATTAGCTGCCAACGTTCTGGTATTCAGTTCGTATGGGTTGTTTCTACTCAGCCAGGAAGAGCCTTCAGTACAATCTTTTACAACCATTTTAGGGACCACCAGTATTATGACCATCACTGGGTTGTATCGATTTTTCAAACCCAAAAAACATAAAGAATTCCTATTCATTCTGATTGGTACTGGTTTGCTCTTTCTCTTAGGCTTGATTTCTACTTTCGTGAACGGATTATCGATTTTTGTTCTGCTGCTCGATATCGTGGCATGCGGTGCATTTATTTACTGGATGACTCGTGAGCTGCCTAAGCGTAAATTGTTCATTGCTGCAGTAGGTACAGCTGGCTTTTCCTATCTTATGAATGTTGTGTTCATTGCGGCTAACACCTACTTCTTTCATCATCTGTTTCTTTTAGGACAATTTCTATTCTGTTTAATTGCCATACTTATCTTCTTTGATCGAATTGTTGACATGGTTTATGCCGTCAGCTACAAATCCGTGACAGACGGATTAACTGGCCTATACTACAAATCGTTTTTTGTGAAAAAGGTCGATGAGGCTGTACAAAGTAAACAGCCGGCAGCTGTTATATTCTCTGATATCGATAATTTCAAACAAGTGAATGATACTCAGGGGCATCTTGTTGGGGACCAGATTCTTAAGTTAGTGGGTCAAATTATGAAAGAAGTTTGCCAGGAGATCGGGATTGCTGGGAGATATGGGGGAGAAGAGATTGTTGGTTTAATCACCGATTCAAAAGCGGATCCCTCCGTAATTGCCGAACGTTTTAGATCACGTGTGGAACAAGAGTCAGGCGCTATTTATCCGGTAACCGTTAGTGTTGGTTACAGCAGTCGAACGAATCATATCGAATCCGGAGAACAATTAATTCACCAGGCAGATGACGCTCTATATCTCGCCAAAACCTCTGGGAAGAACAAGGTCGTGAATTATGCAGACGATCGTTCCAAACATCAAGATCCGTTCGCAAGTGTACCTCTTCAGGAGTTGATTCTAGAAGCTGAACCGGACCATTCATTCTCCGGGGAATCAGAAGTTGAACCGAACCCTATATTTGAGCAGGCCCCTGCAGAGGCCGATGAAGAGGATATTGCGCTAAGGGATCTCGAGCAGGAAGGGTTTACGGAAGCAGTTCAGGGAATCGGAGAAACGAAACATGACGACGATTTTTCAGGATCCGGTCTGTTTAATAAACCGGCGCTCGTAGAGGTACCTAAAAAAACATTTAAAAATCCGTTTAGGAAAGATGAATAATATCGAACGGAGTTTTTCTACACCTTACATTTTGTCTACCAGATCGCTTTGTTGAAGGAGAGGTAAATATGAGGGTCATACTGGCAGAAAAACCAGATATGGGGCGGAACATTGCTGAAGCGCTTGGTATTGCTAGCAAAGACCGCCACTATATTACTTTAAAATCAGGGGACGTCGTTACCTGGGCTATAGGCCATCTGATACAACAGAAACAGCCGCATTCGTATCCACAATATAAAGACTGGAAATTGGAGAATCTGCCGTTTGTTCCATATCCGGTTGAAATGGAAGTGGATCCAGCCAAAAAAGATCAGCTGGCCGTGATTAAACGTCTTCTTTCTCAGAGTGATACCTGTGTTATTGCAACGGATCCTGGCAGGGAGGGTGAGCATATCGCCCGAACGATCCTGGAGTATGTTGACTATCGAGGTAAATTGCTTCGATTGTGGGTACATGACTTGACACCAGAAACGATCCGTACCGGTTTTCAGCAGCTTCGGCCGGCGCAGGAGTACGATGCGCTTGCCGCGGCGGCCAAAGTCCGTGCGGCTGCTGATTTCTGGATGGGGATTACAGCAACACGTTTGTTTTCCATTATGGCAAAAGAAGTCGCGAAGGAAAGCGTCACCCTATCAGCAGGTCGGGTTCAAACACCAACGTTGCGTTTGGTTTACGATCGGGAAATGGACATCGAGCAATTCGAACCCAAGGCCTTCTATACGTTGAAGGCCAGGTTTAACGTGCCGAATGGTCAATATGATGGACAGTGGTTCACCGAAGGGCCAGAAGGCACTACCAGTCGCTTTGATTCGAAGGCTGCTGCGGAGCAGATTATGAGCAAGATTCGCGGACAACAGGGGCAGATCACTCTTTACTCATCGAAAGAAGTTAAACGCGCTGCACCTATGCTTTTTGATGGAACGGCCCTTCGCGCGGCAGCGCGTAAGGAGCTTGGATTTGGTATCAAGAAAACAACCGATTTACTTCAAAAGGTGTATGACAAGAAGTATTGTACATATCCGCGTACCAGTAGCCGGCATCTTTCCGAAAATGCGGCAGATCAGCTGGCTGATCGTTTACATGAGCTTCGCGAGAAGAGCAAATATCAAGATTTGTTTCCTGATCATATCCAATCACTAAAAGGACAAAGACGATTTGTCGATAATAGCAAAGCAACCGAACATCATGCGGTCGTTCCGACTGGTCGTAATCCAGAGGATTTCAAGCATGATGATACATATCAGTTAACAACGGATGAAGAGAAATTGTATGAGCTCATTTTGCGGCACACCTTAGCCGCGTTTCATCCTGAAGGTGTCGATCAAGAAACCGAAGTGGTTACGCAAGTCGAGGGAGAGCTCTTTCAATCCAAGTCGGTTAGTGTTATTGCTCCAGGTTGGAGGCAAATTTATAAGCCACAAGAAGAAGATCCGGATGAGTCTGATGGTAAGCAACCTGCTATTCCTTTGGTTACGGAAGGACAAACATCGAAGGTGGTTCAAACTGACCTGAATACAGGTAAAACAACGAAACCTAAACGATTTTCGGACACCGATCTAGAGAATCTGATGAAGTATGCCGGCCGTGCGATTGATGAGGAGATGGCTGCAGATGTTGTGCTTCAGCAGTTGAAAGAAAAAGGGATTGGCACGCCGGCGACTCGAGTTCAAATTATCGAAAAGCTGATTAAAGACGAATACATCGAGTCGAAAAAGAACTTGATCTATTTAACCGATAAGGGCCGTAATTTCATGGGTATGGTTTACGAACAGCCCCTTGCATCGATCGAACTTACTGGAGAATTTGAACACAAATTGGAAGAGGTCGCTGCAGGAGCTCGTGATGCTGGGGAACTTATGCATGAGTTCAAACAGTTTGCTTTTGAGATTCTGAATTACAAAGACCGGCTTCAGCTCATCATGGAGCAAAGGCTTTCGGGAAAGCCCTTATTTGATAATGTAAATGAGATTGGCATTTGCCCGAGTTGTGGGAAGCCTGTTATTGAGCAGGTAAAGAGCTACAGCTGCACCGGTTGGAAAGATGGCTGTACGTTTAGTATCTGGAAGAGTTTCCGTAAGGTTGATCTCAAGCTAAAACAGGTGAAGGATCTGTTAGCTGGTAAGGAAGTCTTGATATCCAACATTCCAGCAGCAGAAGGGAAAAGGTCATACGATATGTTGCTTAAATTAAAGGATGGCAAAATCGACGGAAGATTCCCGGATGCTGAGGATCGGTCGTTAGGCAGTTGTCCGATCTGTAGTAAGCCTGTTGTAGAGCATGAAAAAACATACAGCTGTAGCGGAAGAAGTGCCGGGTGTTCATTCGTAGTGTACAAGGAGTTTCGAAAGATTCAGCTGCCGGCGAAGACTATTCGTTCGGTTCTCACCGGTAAAGAGGTATTGCTGAAAGAGCTACCTAAAGCTAATGGAGAAGGGGCATATGATCTTTTCGTCTTTTTAAAGAATGGAAAATTAGAATCGCGATTCCCGACTGCTGCTGATTCAGCTGTAGGGGTATGCCCGTTATGTAAGCATCCGGTTGTTGAAACGGAGTATGCTTACGGGTGTAGCCAGTGGAAAACTGGATGCAAGTTCAAATTATCCAAGGAATTTTTGGGGCAACGGATACCTGTTGCTCAAATCAAAAAATTACTGAAGGTTGGTAAGACCGATAAAATTGACGGCTTTACTGGGAAGAATGGGGCATTTGCTACGGCTCTTGGGTATGACCCAGAAAAGAACCGTTATAGCTTTGTGAAATAGAAAATCATCATTGGAGATGGAAGGGAAATGGACAGATGAGACATTCAGTTTTAGTAATAAGTGTTTTGATTACGGTTTTATTGACACTGACTGGTTGTAACCAGAATGAAGAGCCGGTTAAGAAGGATGTTCCCTACGAGGATATCGTGAGGGATTTTAGATGGAACATTCGGGGGCATGAGTATATCAAAAGAATCGATGACAATATTCTCGCAACAGTTATTTTGTCCGATCGTTTTTTTAATCAAGATTTGGATCGCCAGTACAAAGAGATGCGAGAGATTTATAAAGTGTATCAACAGTCCACTCTTACGTTACGAGGTGATGAAGATGCCGGTAGACTGGAATTTCAGAAAGAAGGAGATTCATCCGCCCGTTACTATATCAGCGATTCGACCTTTGATTTACTTGAGTATGATAGACACATTGACATTGCTTCGATAGAAGACGGGAGAACGGATTTGAATGATTTGGGTCCTTTGGAGAGCAATTTGGATAAGCAAGTATACGATTATATGATGAAAGAGTTTGAGGAATACGGAATATTCTATGATCCTGAATTCCATGATGAAAGGGTGCTTGAAAAGGCCAGTCAGCGCTTTGATTTACCGGTGGAAATCATAGACGAGATGTTTATCAGATACGCTATGTCCTTGTATTGATTCAAGTGTCTTCTAAATGGAGGGGATTATATGGATATCGAAAGTTTTAAAAGATTGTGGAATGATCAGAATGCTTTAATGGTTATCGATTCTTCCAGTTTGTTAGATGGTTATCGGTTTTCTTCAACGACAAACCAATACATCCATAACATTTTACAAATCGAACATGAGTCTATATTTTTGCCAGCTCAGGTTTGCAAGGAGTTTGAGGCAGGTAAAGAAAAAGTGAAATCCGAATCCCTGTCGAGGTATAAAAATGCTGATAAAGAGCTTACTCAGATGATTAAGGGATTCAAAACTGATCTGTCGAGCAAGTTGGCTACCTATGAAAAATCAGATTTCCCTTCAATAGAACACCTCAAAGAAACTCTGTTTAACAAGATTGATGGTATGAGGGATGACATTAAAAATTATGAAACACGTATCCGATCGGAAGTTCAGAACAATCAAGAAATGCTAGATAAAGATTTGCCTTCACAGTTCATTTCTTTACTACAACAGAAAGGTAATATTGGTCTACCTCTGAGTATTAATGAGACAATAGCAATTTATGAGGAAGGTCAGCTGCGTTTTAAATATAAAATACCACCTGGATATGAGGATATGGGAAAGAGTAAGAATGGTGATTTTAAACATCAACAGTACGGTGATTTATTGATATGGAAAGAGATTCTACAAAAAGCCGCAGAGTGTCAACGGCCGTTCATTTTTGTAACTAGCGATGTGAAGGAAGATTGGTGGGAGTTACACCCAAAAAGTAAAAGACCAATTAAAGCTAGAGTGGAATTGATCCAAGAATTTTCTGGAGTGAGTTCTAAAGGTATCACGTTTTTGAGCCTTACTGAAGCGGTAAATCACTTGGCCATTCTTAATGGTGTACACAGTTTACAAGCCGAAGTTGAAATGAAGACAGAGAATATTCTACATGAACTAATTACACCAGTGATTGTGAATGATAATTTATTTAATAAAGATGGCATATTAACCGACTATTTAGAAAATACATCTGCTGTACTTGATAAGATTTATATGAATGCTGATAAAGCAGAAGTGTTGAAATATTCTAACATCTATTTGCATGGCCCATCAGCAAGTGTTATAGAGGAAAACGTTGAAATCGAGTCAGATTTTGAGCTTGAAGTGGATGCCAGCTTGTCGGAGTATTATGGAACTGAAATAGTTATTGATTTCGATGTTACTATTCGTTTACTTGGTTCGTTAAAAGTCTCATTTGAACTTGATTTTGATAGATCCGATGGAGATCCGTTGTATAAAGAGGAGACATTACACATTGAGGTTACTGGGTACTTTGAAATTCTATTCATTCGTTTGAATAATGTGGATGAGGACTCGTTTTATGACGAATATAGAGAAAGTCTTCTTGAGCTGAACTAAAGACTAAATCAGTTTTGGATCCCCCAGCTCGTTCAGTCAGGAAGGGCAAGCGACTTACCGGCTCTAAGGCACAAGTGCCTAAGACCCGATAGATTCCATCGCCCTTCTTATCTTCCTTTGCGTTCCGATGAGAAGAACAATGAGCAACAGTGTGGTATTAGAATGACAGTATCCCTGAAGGAGGAACATGTACTTGTTTAATAAAAGAAACGATATTCATCGCAAGATGATTGAATTAAAGAAAGAAAACCTCGCGCTGAAGGTTGAAAATGAAAGTCTAAAAAAAGATAGCTCCCCATACGAAACCAAGACCCTATTAAATCTCTTCCATAACTTCTCGGATATCGACATTGAATTTTTGCCCTTTATGTTGAAACGGGATGGCGTCAAAAAAATCGAGATTCAAGCCGTTATGGAGCTGCTTAAAGTAAAGATGGGAGTTCGGTATGCTGTCAGAATTATCGGCTTCACCCAGGACAACGAGACTAAAGAATATGCTTCTATTACCGTTCAGGAAACAGGGGACGGATGTATCTATAACCCGTTTGCGTGTCAACGAAGGTCCAATATCTTTGACCTTACCCAAAATATAGCCAACTATACTCGTGCTGAAGTAGAACGAGTCTGTCAGAGAAGGCGGCTTACCCTGGAGATATCTCAAATCGATATCAAACTGGACGATCTCCTCTATTACGATCCAGCCGTTAACCGAGTAATCTAACCTCATCTGATTCATTTTCAATATTCATATCATGCTCAGTAAAAAAGAGTCCGGCAGTCGCCGGGCTCTTTTTTATGGCTTCATTCGGCTGCAGCTGAGCCTTCATCTTTTTCATGAATGTTCTTTCTGAGCAATTTTAAGACCGTCAGATCTAAGACCATTCATGAAAGAAATGAAGCTTGAAGGGCTTGAAAGTGCTGTGGGTAAGGGCTTCGAAGTGATTTTGTGGGTAGCTCGAAGAGGATAAGGGCGACGGGTGTTGATCCCTGGGCCTACTGTGCGAGCATCCGCAGCTCCTTCCGTTTTCAACCGCAGTCCATCCGTAAGCATGTCGTATCCGTCATCATAGCCAATCATTCAGAACCCTTCCAGGCAAAGGTGAGAAAACTTTTTGGAATGTCGCCAAAAACTTTTCTCATCCCTACGGGCAGACCTTTGCCTTTCTGGAACCTGCATGATTTACCGGGCTATGACGGATACGACATACGGATGTACTGCTCTTTTGAAAACTACATACGCAAGCTACAGCAAGCATCGCAAGACGGTTCATGTCTCAACCCCCTAAACCATTCCGCTCATTGCCGCTCGGGCTAGACAGGAAAACGAAGCCGGATGAGGGGTTTAACCATAAATATCCATTTGACTTAAAGGAGATGTTCGAATATGTCCCAAACGCAAAAAGCAATCGCACTTTCCAAAATCCAGCGTCATCAGGCTCTACGTAATCTTACGGTTTACGGAACCCTGAAACTCAAATAAATTGCGGGGCGATAAAGCCCCTATTTTATACAACAATACACCATGTTAAAGGAGAGATTTTCGATATGACGACAAACAAAAAATCCAAGGTTCAAGAACTTTTCAGCCAACTAAAGAATGGTGTGAGTCAAGTTTACACTTCTGATAAATGGAAAGAAATTCTCGTTTTTCAATCTAAATTCCACCGTTATTCCTTCAAAAACATGATGTTGATTTACTTTCAATGTCCGCATGCAAGCCGAGTTGCAGGGTTTGAAGATTGGAAGAAGTTCAAACGTTATGTAAAACGAGGGGAAAGAGGACTGGCGATCCTGGCACCGAGCATTAAGAAAAAAATTGATGATGAAACAGGGGAAGAAAGCCGTGTGCTGACCGGATTTCGTCATTGTTATGTGTTCGATGTTTCGCAGACGGACGGGGAGCCGTTACCGGAACTTTGTTCCGAGTTAAAAGGGGATTCGAAATCCATGCGTGAGTTTTACGCGGCGGCCAAAACTATTTGTCCGTTTCCAGTCAATGAAGAACGTATCGAAGGTGGGGCGAAAGGATATTTCAATCACTTGACTCAATCCATTGGGATTAAAGACAACATGGCCTATAAGCACAAAGCGAAGACCCTTATCCATGAACTGGCCCATGGTATGCTTCATGGCTATGAAAATCCACGTAGAGACGAATTGACGCGTAATGATCGAGAGATCGAGGCCGAGGGAACAGCGTTTGTTGTGTTGAATTATTTCGGCTTTGATACTAGCGACTACAGTTTTCCATATGTAGCACATTGGAACCCGGAAAACAGTTTGGACGCCATTCAGAAAGCCGGAGATATTATCCAGAAGACTTCCCAAGAAATCATAGAAATGATCGAAACCCAATTAAATCAAGGAGCAGCGTAAGACCTAAAAATATGCCCCGGCCAAGTTGCCGGGGGATGAATTAAAGGAGATCGAAGAAAATGAAAAAAACACACGCAACCGTTAATATATCTGGTCAATCCATGGAAGATATTTTGTTGGCTTTAGATCAAGTTCATGAAAAGGTAACCGGTGGTTACTTATACGGGAGTGATCGAAATGAATCTGGCTCCTATTTATTCGAAATTTATGAAGATGATCTTTTAGTATAAAAAATCTTTTACTATACGGAGGTAGTAATCATGAAATTATCCGCTGAAGAATCCAACATATTAATGCTTGCTTTGCAAGTGCTCAAAAGAGAATTGCAATCGAATAAACCTAATGACCAGGAGGCCAACAAAAGTAAACTTCAAATCGTTCACGAATTGCGTAGTCGGTTGCTTTTCGATACCGGTTCGACAATGGATTCGACCGTTACTAATGCCCTTGGAGCTTTGCGGAGTAACCCGGCATAATTGCCGGGTTTTTGTATCGACTGATTTTTTAAGTGCATGGTTGCTCCGCCGCCGCGGCGGAGCTTCGGAATTGATGGTGGCCGGCCGTGAACGACCGGCCGAGCGAAGCCATTTCCATGCAGCCTAAAACCTTCTTGAAAGAATCATAATAAAATCTATCCCAAAGCATCAGTCAAAATCCATTTGAAAATTGCTGGTAAATGATCACGAACCTTGTGTTCATTGTTTAATTACGTTAAGGAGAAAACGCCTATATAATGGTAATATGGATAAAGAAGTTCAGAGGAGATGGCGATTACTGGAGAAGAGCAATGAATCTACCCTTCAAGTGACGCAGGAGCTAAGACAGAATCGGTGTTAATCATAAAAAGGTTCAAATGGCTTGACGTGTTGCTCCTATCTTCGTGGTAAAATACCTTTGTTTTTAGGGGGAGAATAAGTGAATTACAGTGTTTATTTTGATGAATACGGTAATACAGGTAACAACTATTTGGACTTGAATCAGCGATACTTTATACTTGCTGGTTGGATTATACCTGAACCTATAACGGATGAACTAAGAAATAATGTGATGGATGCAGTTAGGAATTATAATAAGAATCTGAGAGAAATAAAGGGTAAGAAACTCCTTGAGTCTCATAAAGGGCGAGTTTTTTTGGTGGCCGTACTGCTCAAATTAATAGAGTGTGGCTGTAAACCAATTGTTTCAATATGTGACAAGTCCTTCGTATTAGCTGCGAAATTCGCTTACCTTCTCGATGATTGTGTAGACCCTAAGCTATTGCACAAGTTCAACTTGATTATCAGTGCAGAAAACAGGATTAAATTTGCCAAATTAATTCAAAATAAATGTAAAGATGAACTGCAAGAGTTCGGAAAGCTATTAAGACAACCAGATACCGAAAGTCTTAATAATGTTTTTAAGAAAGTTAGAAGGAAGTTTGCAAGATCCAAGTACTCTATTTTGTTTTCCGAAAATACTGTTAATATAAATGATGCCGTTGAGAGTTTAAATTTAGAACTAAATTCACAACCCAAGAAAGCTGCATCAGCTATAAATTTATCAGCTTTTACAAGTGTTTTAATGCTTTTAGAGGATATCGGAAGGAACTACAATGTGAACTTTGATGTCTATTGTGATGAAGTTTTACAATTCAAAATTGCATTTGATAATTATTCTGCTTATATGAAAAATGATACGGATTTTCATTATACGATGGATAATGGAATGACTGGCTGGTTTGATCTTAAACATACACATTATAAAGGAATGTTGAATTCTGAAAGCGAAGTGTTAGTTCAATTAGCCGATGGTTTTTGTTCTGTTTTGCAAGCGCTAATTAATTTCCCTGAAGATACTGATATACAAAATGATTTGTCAATTGCGGGATATCTATTACTTGATGAGACAATTCAAAACAGTACTATCCATTATATGATGGACAAAAACAAACTTGTGAAGTTGATTAAAGAATGGAAGAAAACTGCCGAATCTTCTGTTCCTTAAGAGTCATTTATGTGTGATTGTTGATTTGGGTAATGTTTTTTAAACGTACATTTATTTATCTTTGCCATCAACTCCCGGTATTAGCGGATAAACCTGTGTGATACCCTTAAATAGGGTGATGATGCATGATTGATCCAATGTTGTTAGCGGATCTAAAAGAGCCCTTTGAGTCCGAAGATCATATTGCAGAGTTAAAGCTAGACGGGATACGAGCTCTCCTGGAAGTAGATCATGACCGGGTAAAGCTATATACTCGCCATCAAAACGATATTACCTTTAATTTTGAAGAGATTACAAATGCGGCTGCCTCCGCTGTTCCTCCAGGGACGACATTGGATGGTGAGCTGGTTGTTTGTGATATAGAAACGGGTAAACCTGACTTTGAGGCCGTAATGAGCCGATTCCAATCTAGACCGAAGTTAGGGAGAACACCAGGGCTGGCTTTTGTTGCATTCGACATTATTAGACATCAAGAAAATGATTTGCGTTCTCTCGATTTGATGAGCCGCAAAGCCATTTTGGAAAAAGTCTTAATAGAAAATGAAGTCATCAAACGGATTCGTTTTATGGAACATAGTTTTATTCCTTTGTTTAATTTATGCAAAGAGCAGGGGCTTGAAGGGATTGTTATTAAGAAGCGTAACAGTCGATATTATTACGGGCAGCGACCTAAAGATTTATGGCAACGTGTCGTTGTTTATCAACGTGAAGTGTGCGTCATAATGGGATATTCGAAAAGGGAGTTAGCCTGGTTGTTGGGAATTGAACGAGATGGTAAGCTGATTTCTGCTGGAATGGTGAAGTATGGATTAACACCAGCTAAGAGAAAAAAGGTGTTTCCAATACTGGCTAATTCCAAGCGGAGGGAAACCAGCCATTTTGTATATGTTGATCCTCTCATACGAGTGGGTGTTCGATTTCGGCACTGGACAAAGGATGGAAAAATGAGATTAGCTGTTCTCGAAGAGATTTTTTAATATGCCGGCGCATTCGTGCCGGTTTTTTTTGTTGTATACATTAAGGGTTTTTCTCAGTATAAATGTATACATATTTCAATTTAAACACCTTAAATGTATACGGATGATGATGTTCAATGCTAAAATATAAGGAATCATTACATTAAGTCGTTGTTATATGAATTTAAGGGGGCCGATAAATGAAAAGAGAGTCTATTCAAGTTTCTCCAGAGGTAAAAGCTGAATTGTTTGATATTAAAGAGACGATATCTGCACGATCAGCATCTGAAACCCTTGAATATTTGCAAAAAATGTTTAAGAAAGAGCCGATAGAAGTTGATCCAATTGTAAAGGAAGCATTGGTTAGTCTACAGTATGAGCTCGGCCTGGATAATCTATCTATGGTTATTCATTACTTGCTACAGATGCAAGAAGATATGAAGTCTAAAACGACTATCAAACAGCATGAAGTATATAAATCAAACTCAATTCACATGCATTTCCAAATTTCTTTCTGAATTAAGTACTTATATGTTGTTACTACTGACGGGGATGTTGATTTTATGAAGATATATGAGCCTTGTGCACAATGTATGGAGCAAAACAATTTAGGATTTACATTTAATGTGAAATCTTATGACTCTGAACTGACGGATAGCAGAATCTATGAATTTACATGTGACTATGGCCATAATAATGTCTTGTACTTGGAAAACGATAAATTTGACATCCTCTTCCATTTGGGCCTTCTTGCTTTACACGATGGTTATTATCGCGAGGCTGCTACGAGTTTTGCAGTTGCTATCGAAAGGTTCCATGAGTTTTCTATTGCTGTTTTTGCTCAGGAGCATAAGAAACGAGATGGTAAGGATGAGTCGTTTGACGCTAAGTATCAATTAGCTTGGAAAGAAATATCCAAGCAATCTGAACGCCAGCTTGGGGCTTATGTGATGCTTTACTTCATTACGTTTACAAAGGAACCAGTTTTAATGAGTAATAAGCATATTCAATTTAGAAATGATGTGATTCATAGAGGGATGTTTCCGAGTTTAAAACAGACAAAAGACTATGCGGAAGCAACATTTGAATACATAATGACCAAGTTGAGAGAACTCTTTTTCCACTTGGGTGAATCCATGGATTATATTTCTACTAAAGATTATCGTGATCATCTTGAGCGTCATATGAGACAGAATGAACCTAACAAAATTTTCATTCCTATAGCTGGTGAGACGGCGTTATATGGAGATATAATGAAGACTTTTGATGAAGCCTATAGCAAAGCGAAAGATCTTCGTTTTTTCCGGAATGATTAAATCATATTCTTGCACGAAACCCCACCACCCATAAAGCCCAAGCGACCAGCGGAAGAACACCGCTGTTCCATTGGGCTTGTTGCATTGCTAGCAATGCAACCTGGGTACCCGGTGGCGTGAAAAAGCGTTGAGGTTGATCCATGAAGAAAAGTGCATCTTGATTCGCAGGTTAGTTTTCCAGCAGACGCTCATGGCTCCTTGCGTTTTCTTCAGGCACATCCGGGACGTGTGTCGTATCCGTTGATCATAGCAAACCACGCAGCCATCCTCCGAGCAAGGGTGGCTTTTCTCATTCGAGAACGCCATCCCTCCGGGCAGACCCTTGCACTCCGGAAGTCTGCGCGGTAAGGGCGCTATGACGGCTACGACACACGGATGTTTGCTCTTTGAAAACTACATACGCCAACGCTTAACCGGCAGATGGAAAACTGCTCATCAAACCAAAATCAAAAGAACGCTCATCGCCGCTTGGCTAGACCGGCAACCGAAGC
>NZ_JAVFHM010000129.1:0-512 GCF_041954005.1 Priestia sp. BR_2
GCAAGGCGCGATTGCCAAAGCAGCCGGCGATCACCCCGCCGTTCAAGGCTGGTGGGCAGCGTTCCTGGAGCACGCGGCACTGCCGGGCGTGAAGCTCTTCAACTTCATCATCCCGCTCGGTGAGTTCCTCGTCGGGGTCGGCCTGATCCTCGGTACCTTCACCACCTTCGCTGCCCTGATGGGTCTGGTCATGAACGCCGCGTTCCTCTTCTCGGGTACGGTGAGCACCAACGCCCAAATGCTGCTGCTTGAAGTGCTGATCATCGTCGCTGCTGCCAACGCTGGTAAAATCGGTCTCGACCATTGGGTTCTCCCTTACCTCCGCGGCCTGTGGAACAAAATGACGCACAGAACAACGAAAGGCGACGGCACCAACCACACACCTTTAAAAAAACAAACCGCATAACATTGTAAGCAACTGAAACCTAAACAACTAACCTATTGATTAAACAACCCGACTTGAGCCATCAAGCCGGGTTGTTTTTGTTGTGGCACGTTGGAGTTACGGCATA
>NZ_JAVFHM010000130.1:0-2041 GCF_041954005.1 Priestia sp. BR_2
TTATAATATGTCTTTAAGATCATGTGAATAATAAAATGTTAAAAACATAGATATAAAAGACTAACAAATTATTATTTTTACTAAAATAAAAGAAAAAAATACATGAAAATAAAATAAATAGTACTAAACAACTGGAAATAGTGTATAATCCTAAAGTATGTGTTTTTTTAGAAAGGTAGATTTTAGCTTTTCTATATTTCTAGGAAAAAATCTTAAAAGGAGGAAAAGAAATTTGCAGTGTTCAAATTGTGGCCATCTTAATAAAAGTGGCAAGTTTTGTGTCAAATGCGGTTCAAAATTAGAAGAGGGAGGCGTAAAAGAGCAAGTAGCGGCAACAGTCGATCATTCAGCTACTCATACATATTCTCAGCCTAGCGGCCAACCTACTCAGCCAAATCAGCATGTGGAAAATGCTAAACATATTTCAAAAATGTATATCGGTTATTTTATGCAAGGAATCAAGAATCCTCTAGCTACAGCTCAAGGAGTTGGAGACGGACAATTTATTAATGCTCTTATTACAATTATTCTTTATGCAATTAGTATTCCTCTTATGATGTATTTCGGGTGGAAGATGTTGCTTGTTAAGTTTTTTGGTATCATTTACACGACTACTACGGGTGAACAGCCGGAAAGTGATTTTGGTAGCGGGCTTTTAAATGCCAAGCCAGCTACGGATGCAAGTGGAATTAGTTTTGTTGATGTCGTTGTGAAGCAAAGTATTTTTATGTTTATTGCACTAGTGGTTATCGTCGCAGTAACGTATGGAGTTGTGAAATTAGCAAAAATAGATGTTTCATTTAAAGAGCTGTTTGCTCGTTTTGGTACATTTTTAATTGTGCCGACCGGTTTATTTATTGTAGGAATTGTCCTATCACTTATACATATTGATGTTTTCGTCTATTTCTTATTATTTGGGTTGTTAGGCATATTATTTGTCATACCACTTACTATCACAAGTTTTAAAAACAATACACCTGGGGGATTAGATAAAGTCTATAGCATTCTTATCACGTATGTTGTAACTATTATCGCCCTGTCTATGGTAAGTAAAGGATTACTAGAAGAAGCAAAAGCAATTGTCTTAAGTGTAACTGGAGATGAACTTAATAGTTTGTTTTAAAGGGATGAAGTGATACTAGAAGGCATCGTTAGCGCGATGCTTTTTAGCTATATATAGCACGTAAAGGAGCGAATAGAGATGGATTTTTGCAGTAATTGTGGACATAAATTAACAAAAGAGCAGGAATTTTGCCCGGAATGCGGTCAAAGTGCTTCGGCAAATCAAGAAGTGGCATCTGCTCATCAGCCTCGCTATGAGGAACAGCAGCGTTCGAACCCGCGCAAACCGATGAGTAAAAAAACAAAAGTTCTGTCTGCCTCTATACTGGCAGCAGCCGTTGTTTTAGGCGGAGGATATTATGCGGTAAATAAAATGGTAATGTCACCTCGAGCCGTTTCGGAAGGATTTGTGAACGCGGTCAAAGAGAAGGATATTGACAAGGTAAAAAGCTATGTAAATGAAGGTCAAATTGAGCTTAGCGCAAATGATGAACAAACTAAGTCTTTTGTCGAATATTTACATCATAATCCAAAGGTTCTTTCATCTATTAATGATGGATTATTAAAAGAAACGGCATCTTATGAAGCAAAAGCTACTCTCAGTGATGATTCGGATGACATGCCTTCACCATATGCGCATTTACAAAAAGACGGGAAGAAATGGGGCATCTTTGATCATTATACCGTTCGTGTAAATCCTGCCTATGCGGCTGTAACGTCAAATGAAGAAGGCGCTACGGTGTACGTAGACAACCAAAAAGTGGGTAAAGTCAACAGCGATGAAGAAGAGAAAAATGTGGGTCCTTTCTTACCGGGAACTCATAAAATTAAAGCGGTCATTAAAAACGAATACGGAACAGTGTCTAGTGAGCAAAGCATTGATACGTCCGAAGAAGAAGCAGCAAGAGTTGATTTTGATTGGTCTGATTATGAAGTGTACGTCTATTCAGATTACGATGATGCAACGCTGTATGTGAAC
>NZ_JAVFHM010000131.1:0-3840 GCF_041954005.1 Priestia sp. BR_2
TCACACCACGAGAGTTTGTAACACCCGAAGTCGGTGGAGTAACCGTAAGGAGCTAGCCGCCTAAGGTGGGACAGATGATTGGGGTGAAGTCGTAACAAGGTAGCCGTATCGGAAGGTGCGGCTGGATCACCTCCTTTCTAAGGATTTTTATAAGACGTACGTTTTGACACTTTGTTCAGTTTTGAGAGTTCAATCTCTCAATTATAGAAAGCACACTACTTTCTTCTTATCTAATAAGAAGAATTTTGGTTGCGATTGTTCTTTGAAAACTAGATAACAGTAATTGCTGAGGAAAAGTGAAACTTTTCTTTAATCAAACCAATAAATAACACAACAGTATGTTGTACCATTTATTCGCTAATGGTTAAGTTAGAAAGGGCGCACGGTGAATGCCTTGGCACTAGGAGCCGATGAAGGACGGGACTAACACCGATATGCTTCGGGGAGCTGTAAGTGAGCTTTGATCCGGAGATTTCCGAATGGGGAAACCCACTGTTCGTAATGGAACAGTATCTTTATCTGAATACATAGGATATTGAAGGCAGACCCGGGGAACTGAAACATCTAAGTACCCGGAGGAAGAGAAAGCAAATGCGATTTCCTGAGTAGCGGCGAGCGAAACGGAATTAGCCCAAACCAAGAGGCTTGCCTCTTGGGGTTGTAGGACACTCTATACGGAGTTACAAAGGAACGAAGTAAATGAAGCGACCTGGAAAGGTCCGTCGAAGAAGGTAACAACCCTGTAGTTGAAACTTCGTTCCCTCTTGAGTGGATCCTGAGTACGGCGGAACACGTGAAATTCCGTCGGAAGCTGGGAGGACCATCTCCCAAGGCTAAATACTACCTAGTGACCGATAGTGAACCAGTACCGTGAGGGAAAGGTGAAAAGCACCCCGGAAGGGGAGTGAAAGAGATCCTGAAACCGTGTGCCTACAAGTAGTCAGAGCCCGTTAATGGGTGATGGCGTGCCTTTTGTAGAATGAACCGGCGAGTTACGATCCCATGCAAGGTTAAGCTGATAAGGCGGAGCCGTAGCGAAAGCGAGTCTGAATAGGGCGTTTAGTATGTGGTTGTAGACCCGAAACCAGGTGATCTACCCATGTCCAGGGTGAAGTTCAGGTAACACTGAATGGAGGCCCGAACCCACGCACGTTGAAAAGTGCGGGGATGAGGTGTGGGTAGCGGAGAAATTCCAATCGAACCTGGAGATAGCTGGTTCTCTCCGAAATAGCTTTAGGGCTAGCCTCATGTTGTGAGAGTCTTGGAGGTAGAGCACTGATTGGACTAGGGGCCCCCAACGGGTTACCGAATTCAGTCAAACTCCGAATGCCAAAGACTTATCCATGGGAGTCAGACTGCGAGTGATAAGATCCGTAGTCAAAAGGGAAACAGCCCAGACCACCAGCTAAGGTCCCCAAGTATACGTTAAGTGGAAAAGGATGTGGAGTTGCTTAGACAACCAGGATGTTGGCTTAGAAGCAGCCACCATTTAAAGAGTGCGTAATAGCTCACTGGTCGAGTGACTCTGCGCCGAAAATGTACCGGGGCTAAACGTATCACCGAAGCTGTGGATTGACATCTTTGATGTCAGTGGTAGGAGAGCGTTCTAAGTGCAGCGAAGTCAGACCGTAAGGACTGGTGGAGCGCTTAGAAGTGAGAATGCCGGTATGAGTAGCGAAAGACAAGTGAGAATCTTGTCCACCGAATGCCTAAGGTTTCCTGAGGAAGGCTCGTCCGCTCAGGGTTAGTCGGGACCTAAGCCGAGGCTGAAAAGCGTAGGCGATGGCCAACAGGTTGATATTCCTGTACCACCTCCCCGCCGTTTGAGTAATGGGGGGACGCAGTAGGATAGGGTAAGCGCGCTGCTGGATATGCGCGTTCAAGCAGTTAGGCTGATGAGTAGGCAAATCCGCTCATCATGAAGGCTGAGCTGTGATGACGAGGGAATTATAGTACCGAAGTTCCTGATTCCACACTGCCAAGAAAAGCCTCTAGCGAGGCGGGAGGTGCCCGTACCGCAAACCGACACAGGTAGGCGAGGAGAGAATCCTAAGGTGATCGAGAGAACTCTCGTTAAGGAACTCGGCAAAATGACCCCGTAACTTCGGGAGAAGGGGTGCTCTGGTAGGGTGTATAGCCCGAGAGAGCCGCAGTGAATAGGCCCAGGCGACTGTTTAGCAAAAACACAGGTCTCTGCGAAGCCGCAAGGCGAAGTATAGGGGCTGACGCCTGCCCGGTGCTGGAAGGTTAAGAGGAGGGGTTATCCTTTGGGAGAAGCTCTGAATCGAAGCCCCAGTAAACGGCGGCCGTAACTATAACGGTCCTAAGGTAGCGAAATTCCTTGTCGGGTAAGTTCCGACCCGCACGAAAGGCGTAACGATCTGGGCACTGTCTCAACGAGAGACTCGGTGAAATTATAGTACCTGTGAAGATGCAGGTTACCCGCGACAGGACGGAAAGACCCCGTGGAGCTTTACTGTAGCCTGATATTGAATTTTGGTACAGCTTGTACAGGATAGGTAGGAGCCTGAGAAGCCGGAGCGCTAGCTTCGGTGGAGGCGTCGGTGGGATACTACCCTGGCTGTATTGAAATTCTAACCCGCGGCCCTGATCGGGCCGGGAGACAGTGTCAGGTGGGCAGTTTGACTGGGGCGGTCGCCTCCTAAAATGTAACGGAGGCGCCCAAAGGTTCCCTCAGAATGGTTGGAAATCATTCGTAGAGTGTAAAGGCACAAGGGAGCTTGACTGCGAGACCTACAAGTCGAGCAGGGACGAAAGTCGGGCTTAGTGATCCGGTGGTTCCGCATGGAAGGGCCATCGCTCAACGGATAAAAGCTACCCCGGGGATAACAGGCTTATCTCCCCCAAGAGTCCACATCGACGGGGAGGTTTGGCACCTCGATGTCGGCTCATCGCATCCTGGGGCTGTAGTCGGTCCCAAGGGTTGGGCTGTTCGCCCATTAAAGCGGTACGCGAGCGGGGTTCAGAACGTCGTGAGACAGTTCGGTCCCTATCCGTCGTGGGCGTAGGAAATTTGAGAGGAGCTGTCCTTAGTACGAGAGGACCGGGATGGACACACCGCTGGTGTACCAGTTGTCTTGCCAAAGGCATCGCTGGGTAGCTATGTGTGGACGGGATAAGTGCTGAAAGCATCTAAGCATGAAGCCCCCCTCAAGATGAGATTTCCCATAGCGCAAGCTAGTAAGATCCCTGAAAGATGATCAGGTTGATAGGTCAGAGGTGGAAGCGTGGCGACATGTGTAGCTGACTGATACTAATCGATCGAGGACTTAACCAAACTTTTAAAAGCGTAAGCTTTACTCAGCGAACTGTTATCTAGTTTTGAAAGAATAAATCTTTCGAAAAAAAGTATTGCTTTCTTTATGAAATAGTGTATAATATAATATGTCTGGTGGCGATAGCGAAGAGGTCACACCCGTTCCCATACCGAACACGGAAGTTAAGCTCTTTAGCGCCAATGGTAGTTGGGACTTTGTCCCTGTGAGAGTAGGACGTTGCCAGGCTTTTATATCGGAGGATTAGCTCAGCTGGGAGAGCACCTGCCTTACAAGCAGGGGGTCGGCGGTTCGATCCCGTCATCCTCCACCATTTGCCGGTGTAGCTCAACTGGTAGAGCAACTGACTTGTAATCAGTAGGTTGGGGGTTCAAGTCCTCTTGCCGGCACCAGTTTTTTCGAGCCATTAGCTCAGTTGGTAGAGCATCTGACTTTTAATCAGAGGGTCGAAGGTTCGAGTCCTTCATGGCTCACCATCTTTACCAAGAGAGCTGGAATCGGAATACATATCATATTTGCGGACGTGGCTCAGCGGTAGAGCATC
>NZ_JAVFHM010000132.1:0-1636 GCF_041954005.1 Priestia sp. BR_2
CCTAAGGGGATTGATAAACATACTCTTCGTTTAGTAAGAGATAAAGTTCGCGAAGTTCAGCAGAGCTTAAATGTAGATGAGTTTGCTCAACTAGTAGGTATCAGTTATTCAACAATGAGAAGGTATTTAGAGTATTTAGTATCTTGTAAAGAAATGCAGGTGGAAATAGTGTATGGAAGTGTAGGGAGGCCTGAGCGGAAATACCGAGTAACTAATTTTACATAAAAACGAGATAGCGGTTCTTTGTCCGCTATCTCGTTTTTATGTAGAAATGATGCATGAAAAAAATGAAAAAAATTACTTTTATAAAAGATATTAAACTTATGTTGGTTATCTATGAACCTGCTTTAACAAGTGATACCTTTTTAGTAACGTGTAGCAAACAAAAAATGAAAACGTTATCAAAAAGGAGGAAAAATATCCGTGCTTTCTTTATTAGGATTTTTAATGGTTACAGTATTCATGTATTTAATTATGTCAAAGCGACTTACCCCAATGGTTGCTCTTATCATTATTCCAATTATATTTGGTTTAATAGGTGGTTTTGCTAGCGGAATGGGACCTATGATGCTAGAGGGTGTAAAAGATATTGCTCCTACAGCTATTATGATTTTATTTGCTATTTTATATTTTGGATTAATGATTGATTCAGGATTGTTTGACCCTCTCGTTTCCTTCATTTTAAAGGTTGTAAAAGGAGATCCTCTAAAAATCGTGGTCGGAACTGCTGTTCTTTCAATGATGGTTGCTTTAGATGGTGATGGAACTACTACCTATATGATAACGGTCTCTTCTTTGCTTCCATTATATAAACGCCTAGAAATGAATCCGCTTATCCTAGCGGGAGTTGCGATGCTGTCTATGGGAGTCATGAATATGACTCCGTGGGGAGGTGCTTCTGCTATGGCTATGAGTTCATTAAATTTAGATTCGTCTCAGTTGTTTTTGCCTTTAATACCTGTAATGGGTTTTGGGCTTCTATGGGTGCTGTTTGTTTCTGTTGTCCTTGGAAGAAGGGAAAGAAAAAGGTTAGGAGTTATCAATATTAAGCATTCTGCAAATGAAATTGCACATGCACATGAATTAGAGGGAACAGCGCAACATTCAGACTATCGACGTCCTAAGTTAGTATGGTTTAATTTTCTCCTTACTGTTAGTCTTATGGTGTGCTTAATTATGGACTTTATGTCATTGATGCTTTTGTTCATGATAGCGTTCGCTATTGCTTTATTAATAAATTATCCAAACATCAAAGATCAACAGCAGCGAATTTCATCTCATGCAAATAATGCAGTAGCCGTTGTTTCAATTGTTATTGCAGCAGGTATTTTTACAGGAATTATGTCTGGAACAAAGATGATTGATGCTATGGCAAATACACTTGTAGGAATAATCCCAGATACAATGGGCCCTTTTTTGCCAGTTGTAGTAGCATTTTTAAGTGCTCCTTTTACATTTTTTATGTCTAATAATGCCTTTTATTTTGGCGTATTGCCGATTATTGCTCAAGCTGCCGAAAGTTATGGCATCAGCGCAGCTGAAATTGGAAGAGCTGCTATCTTAGGACAACCTGTTCACGTGATAAGTCCCTTGGTAGCAGCAGCTCACTTATTAATTGGAATGGTAGGAATTGAAT
>NZ_JAVFHM010000133.1:0-1068 GCF_041954005.1 Priestia sp. BR_2
ACTTCATTATGGTTAAAACACTTTTATAGTTTTAAAAAATAAGGATTATTCACTAATTTAACTGGTAGCGGATAATCCTTATTGCATACAGAGGTTTTATGATTTTTTCAAAGCAGATGCTTTTAGGGTAAGCAGTAAGCAAACTAATATGGCTGCTGTGCCAGCACATAGGAGAATGAAATTAATGTCACATGCTTACCAAAACGTTGGTTTTTTTCATTTTGGACATTACATTTTTACTTTAATTCTATTTGAAATAACATAGACTAATTAGATATATATCGAATTAGAAAGCTTAAAAAATGAACGTTTTTACGTCCATTTTAAAAGATAACGGGCCACATCTCTTTCGGATTTAACTCGTATTCTCCATTTTGCCTATACATAAAATGCTGCATAATTAATTCTCTGCGAATCGTTGCATAATCTTCATGATATTTTTTTATATGTTCATTTAGTTCTTTCTCTTGATACGTTTTTCCGTGTTGTAAATCGCGTATTAAATAGGCTAATATTACGTTCTTTTTCTTTCTTTGACTTGGAATGATCTTTAAAGTACCATCACTATTTATAAAGTTTTTAACAATCGATAATTTGTCTTTATCCTGTAAATGGTTTTCTTGATTTTCCATCGAATCCTCTCCAATACTCAAAATAGCCTTCGAGTTATATTCAAGTCTTTCAAGGTCTAGATAAAAATAAATAATGTTCCCTTGTCTTCTTTGATAAATAATTCCTACATTTCTTAGTTTTGAAATGTGATGAGTAATAGTTGGAGGCTGCAACCCCAGCTTATAAGCAATGGCTTGCCCGTGAAGAGGTCCTTTTTTTAATAGTGAAATAATTCTAATCCTGGTAGGATCACCAACGGCTTTATGATAACTCACCAACTTATCTAATTGCATAGCTTACTACCTTCTTCCCTTAATTCGATATACATCTAATTTGATATTAATCGAATTGGATGAATATGTCAAAAAAATATTTAAAGTGAAGAATTGTCACACTGTATATAAAAAAATCTGCCCTGTATAATCTTCAAACTATAAAAAAAGCGCCTATTTCTTC
>NZ_JAVFHM010000134.1:0-615 GCF_041954005.1 Priestia sp. BR_2
TATGCATAGCCTGCTACACCTAGAATTAATACTAAAATAATACCAAGAATAATTTTGAATGCGCGTTTCTTTTTCGGTTTTTTTCGGTTGCGTCTGCGCGCCTCTGGAGATTGTACTTGTTCTTCCATCTGGAGCCTCTCTTCCTTTTCTTTATGTATTGATAAAATAAATGCCTTCTGTGTAAGCCATTATTCTTATCTTTTTCATCAGAAAACACGTCAAAATGATTAAAAAAATGACAAATTTAATCAAATTTCTTCATGTACTTTAAAATTATATTATAATAAAAGAAAAAAAGAAAGATATTGTAAGGGAGACATTTTATGAAAATTTTAATTAACGTATTTGCTATTCTCATCTTTATCTCATCTTTAGTAGCAGGAAAGATGTATTGGAATCATCAATTAGACAAGCAGTTCGAAACAAAGCCTACAAGAGTAGGCGCAGCTGAAACAAAAAAGGATATGCAAAGTGAGACTAAGAACTTGCCGGAATCAATTGTGAAGAAATTAGAAAAGGCAAAGAAAACAGGAAATCCTGTAAAACTTGTAATTGTAGGATCCGCTCCTGAGAAAGACGTAAAGACGTGGGGGGCTTTATTGAAAGATAAAGTAG
>NZ_JAVFHM010000135.1:0-744 GCF_041954005.1 Priestia sp. BR_2
CTTATTTTGTAATTAATGGTTATTATACTGCGCGTGGAGGGAAGATGAATGAAAACTTTTTTATTAGTTAGGCATTGTGAAGCAGAAGGGCAAGAAGCAAAAGCATCACTGACGGAACAAGGCATACAGCAAGCCCAGCAGTTAATGGACTATTTGAACAAGCTGAGTTATCCCATTGATAAAATTATTTCAAGTCCGTACAAACGAGCCGTTCAAACAATTGAACCTTATGCAAAAGATCCCGGTCTGCCTCTTCATATAGATACAAGGCTAGAAGAAAGGCGTTTAAGCGGACAGCCTCTTTTCAACTGGATAGAAGTATTGAAAAGAACTTTTGATGACATAGACTTTAAGGTAGACGGAGGAGAATCGACGAAAGAAGCCACGGCACGTGCTTTAGAGCTGTTTAAAGAAGTAATGAATGAAAAACAGAAAACGACTCTGTTTGTTACGCACGGCAATTTGATGACGTTAATCCTCAGATATTTTGATCCGAAGTTTGGGTTTGGTGAATGGTCACGTTTAACAAATCCCGATGTATATCAAATCGATTTCCAAAAGAAGAACGTTTCCATTACAAGGCTTTGGAATGAGCAGAAAACAAATTGGTGAAATAAAAGATTTTTCTGTGCATTCGTGTAGATGATAAGTTTAGCTCAATATAAAAACCTTATCCCGCATCACAATCCATAAATGTTGGTAGCCTCAAAGCTGCCCCATAGGCTTTTAGCAGATACTAAAGCC
>NZ_JAVFHM010000136.1:0-2464 GCF_041954005.1 Priestia sp. BR_2
CCTTATTAAAAATAGGCCATAATGGTACAACTACTGACGTGGAAGGTCTAGCATTATTTAATGACAGAACATTAACAGGAACACTATCCCAAGGAGAATCCACACTTTTTCTTTTATTAAATAATAAGAGAGGAAAATACGCACGTTTTACATAAAATATAAACAATAATGAGTCTAAGATGACAAATTTTATTTCTCTGAATGTTAATAATATGAAACGAAAACTAAATGTCTCTATGGACAAAGATGGAAATGTTTTTGTTAATCTAAACCTACATTTAGAATTAGCAGTAGAAGAATTTCCTATAGGAAATGTACCTAAGAAACTTAATCAACTAAATAAAGAACTATCAAAAAAATTCACTAATGAAGCAGAAGAAGTAGTCCACAAATTGCAAGAAGCTAATTGTGATGCTTTTGGTATTGGAAGGAGACTAATTGCTTTTCACCATGGGTCCTGGTTAAAAAAAGATAAAGCAAGCTATTTTAGAAACGTAAAATTTGAATCAAAAGTAGAAGTAGAAATTGTTCGGTACGGTATCGTTAAATAAAGTAATACAATCAAGAGAATAACGATGTAACACTGATATGAATATGAATAAGCCTCCTAAATAGGAGGCTTATTCATATTCATATCAGAAGTCTCAAACGAGAATATATTGTATTATCATTCACCCATTTTCTAATGCAGTAGGATTTCTTTTTTATTTTTCGATTGGACAGGTAAGCTCCCAACAGCACCTACACAGTATCTAAAGAATTGTTACTCTGTTACCTAAGCAATATAAAGATTTTGTTAAGTGGAGTATCTTATAAGAATAAAAAGCATTAGTTTAATCTTTATAATGTGTTGAAAAAGTAACATAACGCTGAGTTAAGAATAAAGAAAAGATAAAAAACAACTCAAATATATTTATGACAGCTGTACTTGGAAGGTTAAATGGTATAGCACTTCCTACAACCATAAGAGCTACTCCAATCATCATTATGTTCCATCGTGTTTTGCGATAGAGAGAAACTCCAACAACAAGTAAAATGAATGCCACAATAATAACCATCAAAGGTGGGCCAGAGGCTCCTACAAGAGTATATCGAACAATGCCATACTCGCGTAGTATCTCCGGATTTTTATTAATCGTTTGTATAATCTCATAACTAATAAGAGCAAGTGTACTCATTAGGAAGATAATTTTGAATATAAATTTGTTAGCCCATTGAAGGCTAGATTGTTTAGCTGCTCCATAAGCAAAAAGTAAAAGAGTAGGCGTGAATAAAGCATGGAACCAAAAGCGAAACATACTAAGAAGAAGGAGTACATTACCTTCCCCAATAAATGATACCAGAGAAATAATGATATTATCGTAAATCAAACCAACTATTACAAGAGGTAGAAATACCATATAAAAGGATACATTTCTTTTTTTAATAAGCTTTATGCTTAAAATCAGCAACGTTAAATAGCAAATACTAAACAGAAAATAGAGTATTGTATCAATCACTTTTTTCCCCCTTAATTAGTTAAACGAACACTTAGAGCTCAGTCTCATAATTTATTTTGATGTCACATTCAACCATTGATTTTGTTCATCGAGTAATCGGCAACTCTTCCACTCATCGCGCGTACTATTTTTCACTTTTACCTTTTGAACTGGAATGTTTTTTGCTCTTAAGGCTTTGATTAAAAGATCTATTGAACTCATAAAAGTCACCCTTCAACAAAATTTTCTTATAAAAAACCGTTAATTAGTTAATATTTTCTTTTAGCCATGTTGAAGTAACACTAACCATTTCGTCCTGTTGTTTCTTTACAGATATAGATGGTTTAGAGTCACCCTTCTGTGCTCCATAAATGCCAAATTGACCATGGTTACCACCTTTTATTTCATGCATGGTTGTTTTTTGGGATAATAAGTGCTTTGTATCTTCAATTTTTTCTACAGTTGATAAACCATCTTTTTCACCATAAATTGAAAGTATAGGAAGGTTCTTATTTGAGAAATCAGTTCCTTCATCTGGATAAGAACCTAAAAAGAACACCCCATCAATTTCTTTAGGGTGATTATAAGCAAACTTAGATGCAGTAACTCCTCCTAATGAATGACCACCTACGACCCATTTTTGGATAGAGGAGTGGGTATTTATTATCTCCTGTGCTTTGTTAGAGTCAAATAATGCAAAGTTAAAGTTCACATTAGGTATAGCCACTAAATAACCTTGCTTTGCTAATTGTTTACCGAAGTAGCTGTACGCTTCCGGTTCTACTTTTGCCCCAGGATACAAAACAATTCCCACTTGATTATTATTTTTTGAGTTGAAAATAACCCAATCTTTTTCATACTTAATGTCCTTTTTATTCATGAGTGTATAAAGCTTTTGAGATGGTTCATACGTTTGTTGTGACCATGTAAAGAAACCAAGAAAACCTACTATGATTATTGCAACGAGACCAATGAAAAAATAAGTC
>NZ_JAVFHM010000137.1:0-1424 GCF_041954005.1 Priestia sp. BR_2
TATGACATTTCAACAATTTCGATACATCGTGGAGATCGCCAAGCACAATTCCATCAGTAAAGCTGCCTCCGCACTCTACGTGACACAGCCTAGTATCAGCAAATCAGTACGTGATTTGGAGGATGAGTTAGGGATCACGATTCTAGATAGAACGAACAAAGGTGTAGTCTTCACAAAAGAAGGCACAGAGTTATTATTCTATGCAAAAATGCTCTTAGAACAAATGGAGTCCGTTGTTTATCATTTTAATAAGGAGAAGAAAGCAGACTTAATGAAGTTTTCTATCTCCTCTCAGCATTATAGCTTTGCTATAGAGGCTGCTGCAAAGCTTATGGATTATCTTACTGAACGGAAATATGAGTTGACACTTCGAGAAGGAATGACAACGGATGTGATCGATGATGTATATGCAGGCAGAAGCATCTGTGGAATATTATCTCTGACTGATTTAAATAAAAGTTTTTTTGAGCGGTATTTCACCTCAAAATCCTTACTATTTATGCCTCTCGCTTCGATGAAGCAACACGTCTTTCTTCGAAAAGAGCACCCTTTAGCTCATCTCACATCCATTTCGTTGGAGCAGTTAAGGAACTATCCTTATTTGACTTACCAGCAGGATGATGTACTACTTCATTTTGCAGAAGAAGCCATTAATGTAGACACTATCAACAAATTAGTTTATGTAAAGGATAGAGGAGCTATGAATGACCTCTTATCCAATACGGATAGTTACAATCTGGGAACAGGCTGTATTGTCAATGATTATATAAACTCCAATATCATTTCGATTCCTTTAGAAGGAAGTACTGTGGTTCAAGTGGGATTTGTGAAGCGAACTGATGTATTCTTACCAGAAGAGCTATTAGTATATATTGAATTCTTGACAACATCTTTGAAAAAGTCTATGCCAAAGGATTTCTAAAATGGAAATCCTTTTCGTTACTCGAAATTACATTATGGTAACTAAAAATGTATATTCTTAAGGGCAAGATATTTTAATCTATTTCAAGGTGTTAGAGTATTTATTATCGATAACAAAATAAAAGAAGCAACCTCGGCATTGGCAAACGAGATTGCTCTTTCATAAGGGATTGTCCATACGTATCCGAAGTATGAAACATAAAAAGGTTACGATGCTTTGTAATTAGAAACCATTTTTAATGTGTTGCTGCATATGTATAAAAGGTGCACTTTTTATACGTTCTCCTTCCACCTGGATATTAGGACAAACCAGTCATACCAAGGATGTATAAAAAGCTGCATAACCCAGAAAAAGAGAACTCAACAGCCCCTTGCGGTGTATGACGTTCTTTTTTGTGGTGCATTTCGGAAGAGGTATTATGTAAACTAGCTTTGTATGTAGTATACAATAATAAAAAGAACCTAGTAACCGCTTTTATTTTTCCTCTAATTACTATTAATAC
>NZ_JAVFHM010000138.1:0-1652 GCF_041954005.1 Priestia sp. BR_2
GCCTTATTAATTTGGCCAAGGAAACTATAAAGAATCGCATGATTAAAAGAACTTTTTGTATTAATAAGAAACTCCAAGAATATAAAAGTTAGTCCCTTAATGAGTTGACCATTTAAAAGTTGTCCAAACCCTGGTAGAGCAACACTCCATAGAACTGCTTCTAATTTTGTTGTTTTTCTCATAAACTCAACCTTATTTTTTAGATATATAAATTCTCCTAGTACCTAATTGCTTAATAAGTACGTCAGTCTACTTTTAATTAGTGCGTGCCATCAATTTTCTTTACTAAGCCTGCTAGAGCTCTAATTGTAAGAAGTGTAAAGCTAACACTTCCAAAAGTATGAAATGGAGACCAATTTTTCCATTTGAATAATTTACTATTCCTTTCTAAATACCATTGAGAAAGGCTCATTGGTACACTCCAAGTTAAACTTTTTAATAAAATCTTTGGAATATTATCGTTATATGACTGTCTAACCCAAGCCATACTTAATAAGGGAAAAAACAAAACATCAAAAATAATATTTGTGGAGAAAATTTTAGGAAAAGGACGTACCGGATACTCAACTCTCTTCGTATTTACTACATACGCATCGATAAGAGTGGCTAGAACGCCTTTTGAGAAAAAAACAATAAGCATTTCTTTAAAGTGAGGCTTTTTCGCCAAAAAGGGAAATAGAAGTAAACACAAAGCAAGCAATCCTCTTAGCATTAATTTTTCCATTATTTCACTCCATTGTTTTTTAGAATTTAACAGACTTACTATCTCCATTTCCCCGTCAAATAATACTTTATTGCTGAGAATATACTTACAAAAATAACATCTCAACTGTTGGTAACATACTTTGTTTCTCGATTCTAACTAGTCGACTCCTACATATTTCACTCGAAAGAAAAGAAGCGATATACTTCCTAATTAAAGTGAGGAAGTATATCGCTTTGCTTATTTCTTATTATTTAATTATTGATTTCCAAAGTAAAGATGATAGACTTCTGGACGATCAAAGTTCACTGTTTTTTTTACTAGTCGTAAACCAAGTACATTAGCGTAAAAATCTATATTTCTTTGAGGATCATTCACTATAGCTGTAATATGATGAATACCTAACGTTTTAATCATATTTTTGTACTCCCATCCCCTAAACTAAGGTTATTTTGGTCTTTCGATTGAAAAAACTTCCCCTATTTTTGCATAGTTGTTACCTGCCAATCTGCTAACAGCGCCTAATCCTTCATGATCAATTCTTCCGTTTTCATATAATTCATCTTTAATATGAAACTGAACTACTTTCCCTATAATTAAGTCACTACCAGGAGACTCTTCATTACCTAACGCAATAACATGTTCTAATGTACATTCCATGCGAACCTTGGCTTCTTTTATCCCCGGTACAGAGACCTTCTTACTATTTATTGAGTTTAACTCTACCAACGCAATTTCACTTTGTTCAGGTGGAAGGTTTGCTGCTGTGATATTAATTTTTTCTTAATTTTTATTAACTTTAAAAGATATATGTCATATACAATCTGAAAACAGAAAAAGCCACTGGACCTAATCAGTGGTTTTTCTACATTCTATTACTGTAAGTAATGGAGGAACTTAATCTTATCCATCTTGAGTAGTTTGTTTATATTAGAAGAAGGCATTCATG